>NZ_VFWS01000053.1:0-33829 GCF_006443065.1 Mesorhizobium sp. B1-1-5
CCCCCAAGAGGGGGAGATGCCCGGCAGGGCAGAGGGGGGCGCTGTCCCGCCAGCGTCTCGCAAGAAACCGTGACGCTACCGATGCGACAGGATATTCACCAGCCTGCCGAACGGATCGCGCACATAGAAGCGACGCACGCCCCAGGGCTCGTCGGCCGGGCCGTATTCGATGGCGAAGCCTGCCTTCTTCATACCCGCAAGCGCAGCATCCACATCGTCGACCTCGATCGACAGGTCCGGCACGGGCGTGCCGGATCCGCCTTGCGCCATGAAGCTCACCTGCGCCTGCATCCGTTCCTCGGACCCGTAGGTGGCGATCCAACCCATATCCATGAGCAGATCGAGGCCGAGCACGCCCTGGTAAAAGCGCTTGGCCGCGGCAATGTCGGATGTGGCGATGTTGGCGACGATGCGCTCGACTTTCACCATAGGCTGACCCCTGCTTTGCGCGCTTCCCTGTGCCGGCAGCCTATGCCGTGCGCCTCAGCGCCGTCACCTCGATCTCGATCTTCATCTCCGGCTTGTTGAGCTGGCACACGATCATCGTCGCCGCCGGGCGGATGTCGCCGAACGCCTCGCCGAGGATCGGGAAGACGACGTCAACATAGGCCTGGTCGGTGACGTAGTAATGCGCCCGCACCACATCGGCCATGTCGAAGCCGCCCTCGGCGAGCGCCTTGGCGATGGTGGCGAGGCAATTGCGCGTCTGCGCCTCGACCGTGTCGGGCATGGTCATGGTGGCATAATCATAGCCGGTCGTGCCGGAGACGAAGCACCAGTCGCCCTGCACCACCGCGCGCGAATAGCCCGCGGTTTTCTCGAAGGGGGAGCCGGTGGAGATGAGTTTTCGCATGAGGTGCCTCGCGTTGGTTTAGGTCGGCGTGCATCTAGCAAAAGAAGCGCGGTTGGTCGTGGGCCAAGCAATGCGGAGCATTGTCACGAAGCAAGCGCCAACCTTGGAGATTAGCGATAGCCGTCCTCCCGTCGTCATTCCAGGGCGGAGCAAGGAGCGAAGCGACGCGCGCAGACCCTGGAATCCATGCCGTTACGCCGAAGCGCCGCCAACCGTGCAGAATTCTGGGCACTCGCACCCTACGGCAACGGTCACGGCATGGATTCTAGGGTCTGCGCTCCGCTTCGCTTCGCTCCGCCCTAGAATGACGAAGCCGCGGATGGTCGTTGCGATACGAACCCTAATTCCCCTGCGCGTCGTCATAGGCCTTCTTGATATCGTCCGGCCAGTCCTTCAGCGGCGGCCAGGCCTGCGGCTCGCCATTGTCGCCGCGGCGGGCGAAATAGACTTTCTGCTTGGCGGGGTCGAGCGCCATGAAGCCGTCATTGCCGCCGCAGTCGTGCGGCACGCAGCCGGTGGCGTAGAAGGCGCCCGACGCCGTCTTTTCGGTGCCGCCGCCGACCAGAAGGCTGGTCGCCATTTCGGGCATGTCGTTGCCCAGCAACGCCTGCCCGGCCTTGTAGACCGCCTCGTTGTGGAAGGCGTCGATGATGTTGTCCAATTTCGACGGGTCGACATCCTTCCAGCCGGTGCCGGGTTCGGGCGTGTAAGTTAGATTGCCCGAGGTCGTCAGCCCTTCCGTGGGCGACCATTGCAGCGCCGGCCGTGTCTCTCCCGGCAGCAGATAAGGCACGAAATAGATGGCGCTGTCGGAAACTGCGGCCGGCGGCGCGCCGCATTCGTCCTGCTCGACCGTGGCGGTCTGAATCTCGCCGTCCTTCTTCCAGACGATAACCTTGGCCGGCCCGCACTGGTTGCCGCCGTCGCCGACATCGACCAGCGCCACGTTGACGTCGCCGATCTTGACGATCTTGTCGAAAAAGACGTCGTAATTGCTGGCCAGCTGCTTGCCGTCATAAGACAGCACCTTCTCGCCATCCTGCTCCGGCTGCGTGATGGTGAGCTGGCCGCCCTCGAACGGGATCGGCGCCTGCTTGTCGTCATCCGACGCAGCCTGGTCACTGCCCTGGTCGGCCGCGCCTTGATCGGCAGCCGGCTGGTCGGACGCGGCCGGCGCCGGCTGCGTGGCCGGCGCGGTGGTCTGCGCATTGGCGCCGATCGTGGCGAGAAGGATTGCCGCCGAAGCAGCCAGAAGCGAGCGTGTCATGACTGTCCCTCCATTCAGCCGCCACGAACCCGGCCTGCCATGGCCGGAGCCTATCGGTATAGCTTAGGTGCTCAGGCCCAGGGGCGCTGCTCGGCATTCCTCTTCTCGAAGGACGCGATGGCGCCGGCCTTCTCCATGGTCAGCCCGATATCGTCCAGGCCATTCAAGAGGCAGTGGCGCTTGAAATCGTCGAGGTCGAATTTGACCACGCCGCCATCCGGCCCACGGATTTCCTTGGCCTCGAGGTCGATCGACAGCGTCGCGTTGGAGCCGCGCGATGCGTCGTCCATCAGCTTGTCGAGGTCTTCCGGGCTGACCGTGATCGGCAGGATGCCGTTCTTGAAGCAGTTGTTGTAGAAGATATCGGCGAACGAGGTCGAGATCACGCAGCGTATGCCGAAATCGAGCAGCGCCCAGGGCGCGTGCTCGCGGCTCGAGCCGCAGCCGAAATTGTCGCCGGCGACCAGGATCTGCGCCTTGCGGTAGGCCGGCTTGTTGAGCACGAAATCCGGGTTCTCCGAACCGTCCTCATTGTAGCGCATCTCGGCGAACAGGCCGGTGCCGAGCCCGGTGCGCTTGATCGTCTTGAGATAATCCTTGGGGATGATCATGTCGGTGTCGACATTGACGATCGGCATGGGCGCGGCGACGCCGGTGAGCTTGGTGAATTTATCCATGATCCTTGCCCATCTTTCCTTGGTGGCAGGCGCACGGTTTACACAAAGCGCCGGGCAAATGAAAGTCAGGTATTGGCAGTTGGGTTCAGGTCATTGAACACAAGATCGGACCAATGGCTTTCAAAACGCGGGTGGCTGAGGCAATTTGGCGGGGATGGTTGAGCCTGCCGAAATCCTATACGCCAGCGAACCCGCTCTCGATGTCGCCGAATTCCGCCGTGTGCTGGTCGAATCCGGCCTCGGTGAGACACGGCCCGTCAACGACGAAGCGCGTCTGAAGACAATGCTCGGCAATGCCAATCTGGTGCTGACAGCGCGGCTCGATATCGAGGGCAAGCCGCTGATCGGCGTCGCGCGCGGCATCACCGATTTTTCCTGGGTTTGCTACATCTCCGAGCTCGCCATATCCGCCTCGGCACAGGGTCTCGGCGTCGGCAGGGGCTTGATGGATGAGGCCCGCCGCCAGCTCGGGCCATCGGTCGCCATCGGCCTGATCTCGGTGCCCGACGCCGTCGGCTTCTACGAACGCATCGGCATGACGCGCATGACCGACGCTTTCTGGTTCTCCCGCAAGCGCTGACCTGAACCGCCATCGATATCGGGAGCCGACTTCTGCCTGGAACCGGCGAGCCAGATCGACCCCCACTCCGTCGAGCTTCGCTCGACACCTCTCCCCGATCGACGGGGGAGAGGAACCGTGCGAGTTCGCCGGCCCTGGCGCCCTTCCTCTCCCTCCGGAGGGAGGAGAGGTGGCGCTGCGAAGCAGCGACCGAGTGGGGGAAGGCGCTGCTCAAAAAGCGAAGCCACCTCAAGGCACAATCCGGCAAGAAACTTAGGCAAGCAGTCATCAGGCGGCAGAATATTTTTGCCACCGCTTGACATGCAACCAAATGGTTGCATATTAAAGCCATGAGCATGGATGTCGTCTTTCGCGCTTTGGCCGACCCGACCCGCCGGCAATTGCTGGACAGTCTCCATGCCCGGAACGGGCAGACGCTGAACGCGCTCTGCGAGCACATGGAGATGACGCGCCAGGCGGTGACAAAGCACCTGGCGATCCTCGAGGAAGCGAACCTCGTCACCACCATGCGCCGGGGCCGCGAGAAGGAGCACTACCTCAACCCCGTTCCGATCAACGAGATCGCCGAGCGCTGGATCGGCAAGTTCGAGCGGGGGCGGCTTGCCGCTCTCAGCGACCTGAAGCAACGCCTTGAAAGGGAAGAGCCGTGAGCGAGAACAGTTTCGTCTATGTCACCTACATCCGCACCACGCCTGAAAAACTCTGGCAGGCGCTGACCGATCCGGAATTCAACCGGCGGTTCTTCCTCAGCTCCCATCAGGAGAGCGACTGGAAGGTCGGCTCGAGCTGGAAGCTGGTCTTTCCAGACGGCCGCATCGCCGACTCCGGCGAGATCCTCGAGATCGACCCGCCGCGGCGTCTGGTGATCAAATGGCGCAACGAATGGATGCCCGAGGTGAAGGAGGACGGCTACACCCGCTGCACTTTCACCATCGAGCCCGACGGCGAATTGATGAAGCTTGCCGTCACCCACGAGGCCGACGGCCCGCACAGGCTGATCCAGAACGTCTCCAAGGGCTGGCCGCTGGTGCTGGCGAGCCTCAAGAGCCTGCTCGAGACCGGCAAGGGTTTCGAGCGCCCGCCGTCGAAAGAGTAAAGGTTCGTTTCGGACACGAGACAATTTTCGGCAGAGGTGGATTCGATGCTTCAATTATCCTTGCCGCAAACCATGGCGAATGCGGACACGGTCATGGCCTCGGCCGAGCTTCCCGCCTCACCGGACCAGGTTGGCGCGGCGCTGACAACCAGCGAGGTCGAGCGCTGGTGGGGTTCGCCCGAAACGTACCGCATGACCGGCTGGAACGCCGATCTGCGCGTCGGCGGAAGCTGGCGTGTCACGGTGCGAACCGCCGACGGCAGGCACCTGCCCGCCGGCGGAGAGTTTCTCGAAATCGAGATGCCGCGCCGGATCGTGCAGACGCGGCGCTACGACTGGGACCATCCGACGCTCGGCCGGCGCGAAACGACCCTCGCCTATCTGCTGGAGCCGATCGCCGGCGGCACGCGGCTCATCATCTGCCATGGCGGCTTCGCGGGTTTCCCGGACGCCGCGGCGGAACATGCCGAGGGGTGGGCGCGGGTGCTTGGGTGGCTGCAAACATATTTTAGTGACGGACGGCAGGCGGCTTAGCGCCACCTTCTCCCCTTGTGGGAGAAGGTGGATCGGCGCGCAGCGCCGAGACGGATGAGGGGTGTTCCAGCGGAGTGAGACGTTGGCTTTCCCTGGAACACCCCTCATCCGTCGCCTTCGGCGACACCTTCTCCCACAAGGGGGAGAAGGGAAGGCGCCCTCAGATCACATTCAGCTCCCTGAACGCCCGTCCCTCAGCCACCCGCTCATACCCGAACGCCCTGCAATCCACCGTCCGATACCCGCCATGCACGATGAGTTCGGCAATCGACTTCCCCACCGCCGGCGCCTGCTGCAGGCCATGGCCGGAGAAGCCGTTGGCGAACAGGAAATTTTCCACCTCCGGATGCGGGCCGATCACCGCGTTCTGGTCGAGCGTGTTGTAGTCGTAATGCCCGACCCAGGCGCGCGTCGGCTTGATTGCCTCGAAGACCGGGATGCGGGTGGCTAGGACTGGCCAGATCACCTCTTCGAATAGCGGCCACTCGACCTCGAAATCCGTCGGATCGGGCGCATGATCGCCTTCCTCCGGCTCGGCGCCACCGGTGATGTAGACCGAGCCTTCGGGCCGCACATAGATGCCGGACGGATCGACCAGCAGCGGCATGTCGGCGAATTTCTCGCGCGCTTCGAAGACGAAGACGTTGCGCTTGCGCGGCTCGACCGGCAGCACCAGCCCAGCCAAGGCGGCGACCTTGCCGGCGTTCGGGCCGGCCGCGTTGACGACGATGCCGGTTTCCAGCGTCTCGCCATTGTCGAGGCTTACGCTGGTGACGCGGTTGCCGTCACGCGCGATGGCGGTGACGGAGGCGGTGATGAGATCGATCTTCTTGTCGCGCAGCGCCTTGCGGAACAGCGTCAGCATCGCATGCGCGTCGAACCAGCCCTCGCCGCTGCGGCCAAAGGCGCCGGCGGCAATACCTTCGGTCGACAGCCACGGGAAACGCTGCGCCAGCTGCCCGGCATCCTCCAGCAGGATGTCGGCGCCCTCGGCCACCTGCGTCTCGTGATTGGCCTTGAGGATCGGCAGCCCGGCCTCGCCGGCGAGGATGAGATAGCCGCCCTCGCGAAAGCCGATATCGGCGGCGGCGCCGAAGGTTTCCTTCAGCCGCCGGAACAGTTTCAGCGTGAACTGCGACAGGCGGATGTTTTCAGGGATCGAGAATTGCTGGCGGATCGAGGCGCAGGACAAGGTCGTCGCCGCATGCGAGAATTGCGGATCGCGTTCGATCAGCGCGATGGACCCGGCAAAACCCTCCTCGCGCAAATAATAGGCGACCGAGGACCCGACGATGGCTCCGCCGATGATGACGATATCGTAGCGCACGCTTTCGGCTCTCCAGTTCCAGGGTATGATTCCTGCGACGCAGGCACCGGTTTTTTCGGACAGGATCACGCTCGAATTCAAACGACCGGCAAATCGATCTCGAAGCGCGTGCCGCGCTCGGAGTCAACCAGCCTGATCGTGCCATCATGCGCTTTCAGGAGGGCCAGCACGATGCCGAGCCCCATGCCGGTGCCGCCGGTCTCGCGCCTCGTGGTGAAGAAGGGCTCGAAGATCCTGGCGCGGTTGGCGGCCGAGATCCCGTCGCCGTCGTCGCCGATCTGGACCGACGCGCGCTCGCTATCGGCTGAAGCATGGATCGCCACCTGTCGGGCGCCATGCCTTGCCGAATTGTCGATGAGATTGGCGAGCACGATGCCGAGATTCTCGGCCGAGATGCCGAGCCTGATATCGCCGCCGCCGTCAAGCCGCGCTTCCAGCCTTGTGTCGACCGGCAAGGATGCCAACGCAGCATGAAGCGTCGTGTTTTCGCCGCTCGGTTCCAGATTTTCAGCGCGCGCCAGGTCAAGCAACCGGCGCACCAGGAGATTGAGCCGCCCGGCGTCGGTGACGATGTTGTTGGAGAAACGCTGGCGCTCGGCCTCGTCCATCGCGCCGCCGGAATCGCGAAGCAGCTCCGCCGCGCCCTGGATCGCCGTCAGCGGCGATTTCAGCTCATGCGAGACATGGGTGGCGAAGGTCTGGATGCTGTCGGAGCGCGCCTGCAGTTTTTGCGCCATGTCGAGGAACGCCGCCGAGAGCGCCGCCATCTCGCGCGTGCCGTGATGGGCGAGCGGCCTGATCGCCTCGCGGTCGCCGGCGGCGATGCGTTTCGTCCGCTCGATCAGCGCGTAGATCGGCCGGCTGACGGTGCGGATGAACACCAGCGCGATCAGCAGCGTGCCGCCGAGGATGGCGATCGCCGCCAAGGTCACCTTGCCGCGCTCGCCATAGAGGTGCTTGACGATGTTGTTCGGCGTTCGCGACAGATAGACCACGCCCGCGACCCGGCCGTCGAGCTCGACCGGCAGGGCGACGAAGACGCGCACCCTGGTGCCGCGGCTCACCGAGTAGAGCGGCGGCGGCGGCTGGTCGGGAATGCGCAGCCTGAGCGCGCTGGCATAGGCGCCTGAAAGCGCTGTCCGCACCTCTTCGACTTCGCCGAGCGACCGGCCGACCTCGTCGCCGCCGGCGATCACCACGCCGCGCGGGTCGAGCAGCCGAAAGCCGGCAAGCGTCGTTTTCTGCGTCTCGTCGAGGATGCCGTCGAGCCGCGCGCCTATTGCCGCGAAGGCCGGATCGGCGGTGTCGGGAAGCGCCGCCGGGCGCGTCGGCATGACATCGTCGGAGGCAAGGTCGAGGCGCGGCTCGATCGGATCATAGGGATAGTTGTTGTCCCTTGCCGGATCGGCCGAGATCGGCGACCCCAGTTTTTCCTGGGGAATGCCGGCAGCGCGCACCTCCTGGGCATAGACGGCGGCGGCGACCGCGCCTTGCGCGATCAGCTCGCCTTCGGTCTGGCGGATGAGCTGGTTCTCGTAGAGCCGGAAGAAGAACAGCCCGACCAGCGGCAGCGCCATCACCAGGATGAGGATGACGACAACGACGGTGGCAAGCCTGGGCCGCCACTTCTCCTTGCTCAACCACCGCATCGGCCGAGCCGGAAACCAACGCCGTGCACCGTGGCGATCGCGTCGAGACAGCCGACCGCCGCCAGCTTGGCCCGCACATTGCGGATATGGCTGTCGACCGTGCGCTCCGAGACATGGATGTTGGAGGCATAGGCATTGGCCATCACCGCGTCGCGGCCAAGCACATGCTGCGGGCGGGCGAGGAAGCCTTTCAGGATCGCGAATTCGATCGCCGTCAAGGTGAGCGGCTTGCCTTCGAAGCTGGCTTCATGGCTTGACGGGACGAGCATGAGCTTGCCATGCGCGAATTGACGGTCGTCGGCTTCTTCTTCGATCGGCGCCGGACGCGCGCGCCGCAGGATGACATTGACGCGGGCGACCAGCTCGCGCGGGCTGAACGGTTTCGTCACATAATCGTCGCCGCCCATCTCCAGCCCGAGCACCCGGTCGATCTCCTCGTCGCGCGCGGACAAAAACAGCACCGGCACGTCGGATTTTTGCCGCAGCCTGCGGCAGACCTCCAGCCCGTCCATCTCCGGCATGCCGATATCGAGCACGATGAGATCGGGCGCGCGGCGCTCGACCGCTTGCAGCGCGGCGGCGCCGTCGGCGACGGCGGCCGTCTTCATGCCGGCCTTTTCCAGCGCGAAGCAGATGATCTCGCGGATATGCGGGTCGTCGTCGGCGACAAGGATGTTGTGCGGCATGAAGTCAGCGGCCCAGCGCGTAAGGTTGGATGACGGCAGGATTAGAGCAATTCCAGGGAAAAGTGCGAAATTGTTTTGGAGCTGCATCGGGACAAGGAGATGAATCGACAAAGGCTTCGGGGCATTTGCGCATGCCTGGGCAGAGCCCATGGCAAGCTGGCAAAGAGCGTCATCGCCGGGCCGTCCTCGGAATGTCCGCTCCCACCATATGGAGCGACCTCGGGGCGAAAAGCAGGATGCCTGCCTCATGGTATGGCCTTTGCGGCTCGACGAGCCACCAGCCTTCGTTGCGGAGCCGGCGCGGCAGCGACCAGCGGGATATATGAGGCGTTCGCATGGCGGCCTTCTCGCCGACTGGCGCGGTAACGGCGCGGCGGAATCCCGGAGCTTTTCAGCAAGGATTTGCAGATTTGGTGCAGGAGCCGACATCCTCTCCTCTCTTGAGGGGGAGATTGACCTGCGCCTTGCCTCATCCGCCATCACCCGGCATAGATCGGCGATGGCTCAAGAACCATACCGCCCGCGCCGCTCGGTGCTTTACATCCCCGCCTCGAACGACAAGGCGCTTGCCAAGATCGGCTCCTTGGCCTGCGACGCCGTCATCGTCGATCTCGAGGACGCCGTGCTGCCCGCCGACAAGAAAGCGGCGCGCGACAAAGTCGCAGGCATTCTCGCCGGGCGCGAACGGCGCTGCGAGATGGTGGTGCGCATCAATCCTTTGGCCAGCGAATGGGGCGCCCACGACCTGCTGGCAGTGGCCAAGGCCGAGCCCGACGGCATTCTTCTGCCCAAGATCGCCACGCCGCGCGATATCCTCGAGGCCGGCGACCTGCTCGACGACAATTTCGCGCCGGACAGCGTGAAACTATGGGCGATGGTCGAGACGCCCAAGGCGCTGCTCAACATCGGCGCCATTGCCGAACTCGGCCGCGATCCGGCTTCGAGGCTAGCTTGTTTCGTAACCGGAACGAATGACCTGGTGAAGGCGACCGGCATCCTGGCGACACCCGATCGGCGCTATCTGATGCCGTGGCTGATGCAGCTTGTGCTCGCGGCGCGGGCCGGCGGCCTCGACGTCATCGACGGCGTCGCCAATGATTTTCGCGATCTCGCCGCTTTTGCCGGCGAATGCGCCGACGGGGCGGCCATGGGTTTCGACGGCAAGTCGCTGATCCACCCCGCCCAGATCGAGCAGGCGAACCGCGCCTTTTCGCCATCGCCCGAGAGGCTGGCTGCGGCCCGTGCGATCAAGGATCGCGTTCGCGCGGCCCGAGAATGCTGGCAAGGGCGTGATTGCGATGGACGGCCGCATGGTCGAGCGGCTGCATCTGGCGGAAGCCGAGAAACTTCTGGCGAAGGCCGCGATCATCGGCGCATGATGCGCCGGCACTCAAGATAGGCTCGATAAATGAAACTCTACCGCTTTCTGTCCGGTCCGGACGATTCAACTTTCTGCCACAAGGTGACGGCAGCCCTGAACAAGGGCTGGCACCTGTTCGGCTCGCCGACCTATGCCTTTGACAAGAAAACCAAGTCGATGCGCTGCGGCCAGGCCGTGGTGAAGGACGTCGAAGGCCAGGACTACGGCCCGGACACCAAGCTCAGCGACTGGTAAAAGGGGCGGCGCCCCTCCGACTTCGTCATCCTAGGGCGGAGCGACGCGAAGCGGAGCGCAGACCCTAGGATCCATGCCGTTACGTCTGCCGAAGAGTGCTGCGATCGAGAATAAAACCCCGTTCTGGGATGCTCTCGTAAGGTAAAACAACGTCTGAACCGCTGCAACATTCACATGTCACGGCATGGATCCTAGGGTCTGCGCTCCGCGCTTCGCTCCTTGCTCCGCCCTAGGATGACGAGTGCCTGGGATGACGAGGTGCGCCCTCACCCCGCCGCCGCCTGCTCCGCCGCCTCCTCGATCCGCTCCATGTCGTCGTCCGACAGGCCGAAATGGTGGCCGATCTCATGGATCAGCACATGGGTGACGATGTCGCCCATCGTCTCTTCATTCTCGGCCCAGTAGTCGAGGATGGCGCGGCGGTAGAGCGTGATGCGGTTAGGACCTTCGCCGGTCTGCGGGTTCCAGCGCTCGGCGATGCCACGCCCCTCGAACAGGCCGAGCAGGTCGAAGGGCGTCTCCAGCGACAGATCGTCCATGATCTCGTCGGTCGGGAACTCGGCGATCTGGATGATGATCTCGCCGGTGAGCTTGCGGAACTCGTCCGGCAGATGAGCATAGGCCTCCAGCGCCAGAAGCTCCATCTCGTCCATCGACGGCGAGAGCTGGTCGTGCCAGGTGCGGGTCTTGTAGATGCGGGCCATGAAATGTCCTTTAATCCCGGCATATAGGCTTTCACGCCGATTGAGGCAAATGGACCGGCTGGGGTGTTCGCTTTCAGGGTAAAAGACGAAGGAATAAATTCCTTATGACTCTGCTTGACTCTTCCGGGCGCCTCTGGAATCTATAGGAACATAACAGGAACAATTGCTACTGGAAGTGAACGTCATGGCGATGAGCGCCGTGGCGCGGGACACTGTTTTTGCCCTGCGCCGCCAGATCGCGAAGATCGAGGGAACGCTGCCCGAGCGCCTGCAGGCGCCACCGGGGTGCGCGCCCGGAATTGCGCAAAACCAAACATCCAGCGATGCCGCCGGGCCGGACATGACGATTGTCCGGCCCGGCCTTGCCGTGGCTTCGGCGGACGCCTTCCTCCACACCGGCATCGATCGCCTCGACGCAGCGCTCGGCGGCGGCCTGCCCAAGGCGGCGCTCAGCGAAATCCATGGTCTGGAGACCCGCGATGCCGGCGCCGTTGCCGGCTTCGCGCTGTCGCTCGTAAGTCTGGTCCTCAGAGAAAAGCAGGGTCTGCCGATCCTCTGGGTCGGCACGACGGAAATCTTCCACGAGGCCGGCATGCCCTATGCCAGTGGCCTTCATGCCCTGTTCGGCGTCGAGCCCGGGCAATTGCTGTTTTCCGAGGCGCCGAAGCTGCTCGACGCGCTGTGGATCGCCGAGGAGGCCGCCCGCATGACGGCCTTTGCCGCGGTCATCCTCGAGATCCGCGGCAGTCCGCGGCTTCTCGACCTCACCGCCACGCGCCGGCTGCATGCGCGGGCCGGGAGCGCCGGCCGCCCGCTGCTGTTGCTGCGCCAGGCCGGCGAGGCCGATCCCACCGCCGCTCCGGTGCGCCTCATCGTTTCGGCGGCGCCCGCGGCAAGCCGCGAGACCCTCGCCGGGCCGCTCGCCGGCTCGATCGGCCGCCCCGCCTTCAAAGTCGATATCGGCAAGAGCCGCACGGCCCTGCCTGGACAATTCACACTGGAGTGGAACCCCGATGAGCACGCTTTTGCAGAAAGAACAGAGAATTCTGTCGCTGTGGTTCCCGCATCTGGCCGCGGAGCGGATCCTGCGCCAGCGTCTGGGGCGGTCCTGGCGTTCCCGGCCCTCGCATCGCCTGCCGTCGCCTCAGCCGCCTCTGGTGATCAGCCATCGCGACAACAACACCCAGCGCATCGCAGCCCTCGACGAGCGGGCTGAGGCGCTCAGATTGAAGCGCGGCATGGGCATCGCCGATGCGCGCGCCATGCATCCCTCGATCGATGTGGTCGAGGCAGATCCGGAAGCCGACCGCCGCCTGCTCGAAAGCCTTGCCGACTGGTGCGACCGCTATACGCCGCTGGTGGCGATCGACGGCGAGGACGGGCTGTTCCTCGACGTCACTGGCTGCACGCATCTGTTCGGCGGCGAGCGCGCCATGCAGGACGAGATCCTCGCCCGCTTCTTCCAGCAGGGCTTCGATGTCCGCGCCGGGCTGGCCTCGACGCCGGGCGCCGCCTGGGCGGCGGCGCGCTTCCATGGCGATCGCATCGTGGCCGGCGGCGAGGAAGAGGCGCTGCTTTCGCCGCTGCCCTTGTCGGCGCTGCGCATCGCGCCGGAGACCCGCGCCAGCCTGGAAAGTGTGGGCCTGCGCACCGCCGGCGCGGTGATGGCAACCCCCCGCGCGCCGCTCGCCCGCCGCTTCGGCGCCACCTTGCTTCTGCGCCTCGACCAGGCGCTCGGCCGCCTCGACGAGGCCGTGTCGCCGCGCCTTCCCGTCGCGCCGCTCTCGGTCGAGCGCCATCTTGCCGAGCCGGTCATGCTCACCGACGACATCGAGCGGCTGGTGAGCTGGCTGGCGATCGCCCTGAAGACCGACCTCGAACGCCGCGGCGAAGGCGCAAGGACGCTGGCGCTGCTTCTCTTCCGCGTCGATGGCGTCGTCAACCGCATCGCCGTCGGCACCTCGCGCCCGATGCGCGAGCCGCGGCTGATCCAAAGACTGTTCCATGAGCGGCTCACCGCGCTGGAGCAGAGCATCGACGCCGGCTTCGGCTTCGATCTCGTGCGACTGTCCGTGCTGTCGGTCGCGGCCTTCGACTTGGCTCAGGGCGACCTCACCGGCGAGACCGACGACGATGACGCCGACATCGCGCTCTTTGCCGACCGCGTCCGCGCCCGTCTCGGCGAAGCCGCCGTGCTGAAGCCGGTGGTCGTCGAAAGCCATCTGCCGGAGCGCGCCGTCAAAACCGTGCCTTTTGCCGAAGCGCCGCAAAGGCGCCCGGCGGCCGGACGGACGGCGCCGCCCCGAACAGCGCCACCGATGACCGTTTACCCGCCGGAGCGGCCGGTGCGCCTGTTCCGCTCGCCCGAGCCGATCGAGGTGCCGGCGACCGAGATCCCGGAGGGACCGCCGATGAATTTCCGCTGGCGGCGCGCGCTCTACCGTGTCGCCCGCGCCGAAGGGCCGGAGCGCATCGCCGCCGAATGGTGGCGCCAGCTGCCCGGCGAGGAAGAGGCGCCGACCCGCGACTATTACCGCATCGAGGACAGCGAGGGGCGCCGCTACTGGCTCTACCGCCAGGGCCTCTACAGCAGCGCGCCGCAGGCCGCGCCGCCGCGCTGGTTCATGCATGGGGTGTTCGCATGAATGCGCTGACCGTCATCCCCTATGCCGAGTTCGGCATAAGCTCGAATTTCTCCTTCCTGCGCGGCGCTTCGAAACCCGAGGAGCTGGTGGTGACGGCGAAGTTCTACGGTTTTGCCTCGATCGGCCTTGCCGACCGCAACACGGTCGCCGGCGTCGTGCGCGCCTGGCAACAGGCCAGTGTGGAAAAGCTCGCCTACCATCCCGGCTGCCGCCTGGTGTTTGGCGACGGCACGCCGGACATCCTCGCCTATCCCCGCGACCGCCAGGGCTGGGGGCATCTCTGCCGCATGCTCACGCAAGCCAATCTGCGCGACGAGAACGAGAAAGGCGCGACGCTGCTCCAGCTGAGCGACCTGCTCGAATGGGGCGATCGGATGTCGCTGGCGATCCTGCCCGATCTGTCGGCAGGCGCGGAAGACAACCTGGCATTCATTAGCCGGTTTAAGGATCGCTTCGGCGCGGCGCTCCGGCTGGCCGTGGCGCCGGATTATGCCGGCAACGACCGTTTCCGCATCGAGCAGGCTTCCGCGATGGCCGAGCATGCCCGCGTCCCGCTGATGGCGACCAACGACGTGCTCTACCATGCCGCCGATCGCCGTCCGCTGCAGGACGTGCTGACCGCAATCCGCCTCAACACGCCGGTTTCCGAGGTCGGGCTGGAGCTGATGGCCAATGCCGAGCGCCACCTGAAGCCGCCGCTGGAAATGGCGCGGCTCTTCCGCCGTCACCCGCAGGCGCTGGCCGAGACGCTGCGCTTCGCCGACGAGCTCGCCTTCTCGCTCAGCGACCTCGAATACAATTATCCGGACGAGCCGACCGAATCCGGGCTTGGACCGCAGGCCGAGCTCGAACGGTTGGCGCGGGAAGGCGCCACCGTTCGCTATCCGGCCGGCGTTCCCGAGGATGTGCTGAAACGCATCGACAGCGAGCTCGTTTTGATCGAGCGCCTGAACTATGCCCGCTACTTCCTCACCGTCCATGACATCGTTAAATTCGCCCGCAGCCAGGGCATCCTCTGCCAGGGCCGCGGTTCGGCCGCCAATTCGATCATCTGCTTCTGCATCGGCATCACCGAGGTCGGACCCGAGCGCATCGACACCTTGTTCGAACGTTTCATCTCGGAGGAGCGCAACGAGCCGCCCGACATCGACGTCGACTTCGAGCATGAACGGCGCGAAGAGGTCATTCAGTACATCTATACGAAATACAGCGCCAAGCGCACCGCTTTGGCCGCCGCCGTCATCAGCTATCGCGGCCGCTCGGCCCTGCGCGAGGTGGCCAAGGCCATGGGCCTGTCGGAGGATGTCCGCAGCGCGCTGTCCAGCACCATCTGGGGCTGGTCGACCTCCGAGCTCGGCGAAAGGGAAGCCAATGCCGGCGGCCTTGACCGCACCGACCCACTGTCGCGGCAGGTGCTGGAACGCGCCAACGAGATCATGGGCTTTCCCCGCCATCTTTCCCAGCATGTCGGCGGCTTCGTCATCACCCGCGACCGGCTCGACGAGGTCGTGCCCATCGTCAAGACGGCGATGGAGGAGCGCAAGATGGTCGAGTGGGACAAGGACGATCTCGACGCGGTGAAGATCCTCAAGGTGGACGTGCTGGCGCTCGGCATGCTGACCTGCCTGAAGCGCGCCTTCACCTTGCTCACCGATCATTATCCACGGGCGCGGGATCCGTTTGGACAGCCTTATGTGCTCGCGACCCTCCCCGAAGAGGACAGGCGCGTTTACGCCATGATCCAAAGAGCCGATACGCTCGGCGTCTTCCAGATCGAGTCGCGCGCGCAGATGTCGATGCTGCCGCGCCTCAAGCCGGCAAATTTCTACGACCTCGTCATCGAGGTTGCGATCGTGCGCCCCGGCCCGATCCAGGGCGACATGGTGCATCCCTATCTGCGCCGGCGGCAAGGCAAGGAGAAGGCCGAATACCCCAAGCCTGAGTTGGAAGAGATTCTCGGCAAGACCCTTGGAGTGCCTTTGTTCCAGGAGCAGGCGATGAAGATCGCCATCGTCGCCGGCGGCTTCAAGCCGGGTGAGGCAGATGAGTTGCGCCGCGCCATGGCGACCTTCAAACGCACCGGCACGATAGGAAACTATGAAACGCGAATGGTCGAGGGGATGGTCAAGAAGGGCTATCCCAGAGAGTTCGCCGAGCGTTGCTTCAAGCAGATCGAAGGCTTTGGCGAATATGGCTTTCCTGAAAGCCACGCCGCCTCCTTCGCGCTGCTTGTCTATGCCTCCTGCTGGTTCAAGACCTTTTATCCGGACGTGTTCTGCGCCGCGATCCTGAATTCCCAGCCGATGGGTTTTTACCAGCCGGCCCAGCTCGTGCGCGATGCGCGCGACCATGGCGTCGAGATACGCGAGGTCGACATCAACCATTCCGTTTGGGACTGCACGCTGGAGGAAACCGCCTTGGATCCGTCCCGCATCCTCGAGCGCCACGCCTCGATGCGCGGCGTCATCGAGACGGCTCACGCCGTCCGCCTCGGCTTCCGCCAGGTCAAGGGCCTGTCCGAAGAGCGCATGGATATAGTCGTTGCACGCCGCGGCGACGGCTATCGTTCAGTCAGGGATGTCTGGCTGCGCTCGGGTCTCGATGTCGGCGAGATCGAAAGATTGGCTGAAGCCGACGCCTTCCGCTCGATCGGCCTCGACCGCCGTGCCGCGCTCTGGGAAGTCCGCGCCCTTGACGGCAAGAGCGCCGCCGAGAAACTGCCGCTGTTCGATCAGCCGTCGCTCGGCCTGCGCGAGCTGGAGCCGGAAACGAAACTGCCGAAAATGCCGCTCGGCGAGCATGTCGTGCACGACTACCGCTCGCTCGGCCTGTCGCTGAAGGAGCATCCCGTCGCCTTCCTGCGCGAACGGCTGGATCGCGCCGGCGTCACCCCCAATGCCCGCCTGCCGTCTGTGCGCGACGGTCGCCACGTTTCCGTCGCCGGGCTGGTGCTGGTGCGCCAGCGTCCGGGCAAGGGCAATGCCATTTTCCTCACGCTGGAAGACGAAAAGTCGATCGCCAACGTCATCATCTGGCCACGCGTCTTCGACCGCTTCCGCCCGGTGGTCATGGGCGCGCGCTTCATCCGCGTCACCGGTAAGCTGCAGCATGAATCGGACGTCATCCACATCGTCGCCGACCGGATCGAAGATTTGACGTCCTGGCTGAGCGTGCTGCTGGAGTCCGCCAATCGGCCGGTCATCGAGCATAATCCCGCCGAACGGCCGGTTGGAGCCGCCGCAAGCCGTGGCCAGCCGGTCCGCCAGGAGATCGAGGCCCTGTCGGGTGCCGCGCAACAAGTCATGCCCAGAGGGCGGAATTTTCAGTAGCAGCGATTTCCAGCACAATAGGGAACGCAGCAAGGGCGAAAAGCGCCTTCGTCATCCACGGGCGGAGCAAGGAGCGAAGCGACGCGCGCAGACCCGAGGATCCATGCCGTGACCTCGGAGCGCCACTCCGGTGCAGAATTCTGCTCCGCTGCGCCCTTCGATCAAGATCACGGCATGGATTCCAGGGTCTCCGCGACGGAGCTCCGCTCCTGCTTCGCCCTGGAATGACGACGTAAGAACGTCCCGCCAATCTCGAAGGCCGCATGACAGCGCAAGCCCTGCTTCACGACGGCCCGCCGAGCCGGGGCGGCGGCGGGGTCAGCATGTCCTCGGCCGAGATCGTGCGCGCCTCGGAGGGCAGCATGATCGGGATGCCGTCGCGCACCGGATAGGCGAGCTTCGCCACGCGCGAGACCAGCTCGTTGCGCTCGGGGTCCCAGGTCAGCGGTCCCTTGGTCAGCGGGCAGGCGAGCAGCTCCAGCAGCTTCGGGTCGACCGTGGCTTTTCGTCCGTCCCGTCCGTCCGCCGCCATCGCACTCTTCCCTTGTCCACTACACGGTCTAAGTGTGTTGAGATTCAGGTCAGGCCGAGTCGAGAACGGTGGCTTCCGAGAACCGGAGCGGAGCGTACTTAACGTACGTGAGCACCGGAAGCGCAGGAAGCTGCCGTTCGCAGGCCGGGCTCACCTGAATATCAATACACTTATTGTAGACTCGAGCCAAACTCATCGTCCTCGCGCGCCAGCGTCATTTCGGTGATGGCGATCAGCGTTTCGGCGCGCGTCTTCAGGTCCGGCGCTTCCAGCAGCGCCTGCTTCTCGGCCGGCCCGTAGGGCGCCATCATCGACAGCGCGTTAACCAGCATGCCGTTTTCGGCGCGGCTGACGCTTTCCCAGTCAGCCTCGAGGTCGTTGGCCTGCAGATAGGAGCGAAACGCCTTGAGCAGCGCCGGCCGGTCGACCTCGGCGCCGGCCGGATCCTCCTCGAGGTCGGCGAGAAACGGCGCGATCTTGCACTGCCGGAACGGCGCCTTCGCCGTAAGCTCCTGCACAATGCGAAACCGGCACACGCCCTGCAGTGAGATCAAATAGCGCCCGTCGCCCGTTTCGGCGAGCGAGATGATGCGCCCGGCGCAGCCGACGCTGCACAGTTCGGGCTCACCGTCGTCGCGCAATGCGCCGTCGAGGCTGGGCTGGATCATGCCGATCAGCCGCGAGCCGGCCATCGCCAGATCGATCATCTGCAGATAGCGCGGCTCGAAAACGTTAAGCGGCATGCGGCCGCCCGGCAGAAGCAGCGCGCCGGCGAGCGGGAAAACCGGGATTGCCGCCGGCAGATCCTTGGCAAGCCTGTAAAGTGCGTTACCGACGCGCACCGCGACCCTCCCAAAGCAACGCCGGCAAGCGTATCAAAGCTGCAATCTCCTCTCGCACCGGCAAATTCGTCACGATCGGCATCCGGCCCCGCCCTTATCTGGCGCTGACGTCCCGCTGCGCAAGCCTGCCGGCTGCGACAGCCGGCAAAAAAATTCACGGCAATTCCGGGAAAAGTATGCAGTTGGCTCGGCAACTTCGCCGCAGCCTTCCGTCCGGAATTGCGTAAACCGAACTTAAAGCGGTTCGCCGGCCCTGTGAATTGCCGAAACCGCTCTACGAGAACAGCAGCGACGAGAGCTTGCGGCGTGCCGCGAGCGTCGCCTCGTCGGTCATTCCCCAGGCTTCGAACAGCTTCAACAGCTGCGCCCTGGCGCCGTCGTCGTTCCAGGTCCGGTCGGCCTTGACGATCGCCAGCAAATTGTCGGCGGCCGCGTCGCGCTCGCCGCGCGCGTTCTGGATCATCGCCAGATCGAAGCGCGCCTGATGGTCGCCCGGGTCGGCGGCGAGCCGACGCTCGAGCTCGGCCGGATTGCCGAGCGCGGCCGCTGCCGCGGCAAGCGTTATCTTGGCGCGCAGCGCGGCCAGCGCCGGCGCGTCCTTCTTGTCCTCGGGCGCCCGGGCGAGCACGGCCTCGGCGCCTTCCACGTCCCCGGCGTCGTACAGGATCTCGCCCAAGCCTGCGACCGCCTCGATCGTCTCCGGCGCCTGCTCGAGGACCGCATCATAGATGTCGGCCGCGGTTTGGACGTCGCCGGCCGTGCGCGCCTCGGCCGCCGCGGCAAGCGCGTCGGCGATCTGCGGCGCGCCGCCGCCCTTGCCGCCGACCTTCTCGATGAATTGGGCGACCTGGCTTTCCGGGACCGCGCCCATGAAACCGTCGACCGGCTGGCCGTCCTTGAAGGCGATGACCGCGGGAATCGACTGGATGCCGAGCTGGCCGGCGATCGAGGGGTGATCGTCGATGTTCATCTTGACCAGCTTGACCTTGCCGCCGGCGTTCTTCACCGCCTTTTCGAGCTGCGGCGTCAGCTGCTTGCAAGGCCCGCACCATGGCGCCCAGAAGTCGACCAGCACCGGCTGGCGGCGCGATTCCTGGATGACGTCGGCTGCGAAAGTCGCGGTTGTGGTGTCTTTGATCAGGTCGGCCGCCGCCGGCCCGTCGCCGAGCGAAACCTTGGCGCGGTCGCCGCCACCGCCATATTGCACCGTCTGGGCATACTGGCCGCCATTGCCGCCAAACGCGCCGCTATACGGATTTTCGTCACTCATCTTCTCGCCCTTTCGGTCACGCTCTCAGGCGTCGGCGCCCGGCGCGTCATTGTCGGATTTCGCAACCGCCTTCCATGTGGCGATCAGCCCCCGAGTTTCAAGGCAATAAGGCTTTCAAGGCAAGGGCACTTTCAAGGTCATGAGACTTTCAGGATAACAGGATCATGGCCGGTTGCCTCGACGAATCTGATCAGGTCGGCGGCGGCGATCGAGGTCGTCGCCTCATTGGTCAGCGGATGGCCGTTGATGACGTCGTGGCTCATCAACGCTTCGTCGAGCACGATCTTGACCTTGCCTTCCGTGTCGTTGATCAGGCCGAAAACGGTGACCGCTCCGGGGGTGACGCCGAGCAGCTCCATCAGCATCTCCGGCCTGCCGAAGGACACCCGGCCGGCAGCGCCGATCAGGTGATGGATCTGCTTCAGGTCGACCACGGCGTCCTCGCCGACGGTGACGAGGAAATAATTGTCCTTCTTGTCCTTGAGGAACAGGTTCTTGGTGTGGCCGCCGGGAATCTCGCCGCGCAGGCCTTGCGAATCGGCGACCGTGAACAGCGGCGGGTGCCTGACCGTCGAGACGGAAATGCCGAGATCGGCAAGAAAGGCTTTGAGCTCGGCTTCGGTCTTCGGCATCGGTCCTCGCGCGGTCAAAAAAGGGGTCATGCCGTTTACGGCCAACCGTGGCGTCGGGGCAAGGCCGCCGGCGCCATTCCGGCCAAAGCAGGCGGCGGCGCGTGCGGATTTGCGACCGGTCCGGTTTGGCATCGCTTCGATGCTTTTGAAGCGAATGTCGCCGCGGGAAGAATTCGCGCCAAAAAAGACCGTCATTTCCCTGTTGCAATCGGCTCGCTCTTCGGCCATATAGGCGCGGCTTGCGGCCCAAGGCCGCGCGAGCGGGTGTAGCTCAGGGGTAGAGCACAACCTTGCCAAGGTTGGGGTCGAGCGTTCGAATCGCTTCACCCGCTCCAGTTTCCTCACCGAGGATCAAGCAAACGAAAAGCCGCGGTCTCCGCGGCTTTTTCGCGTTTGTGGCCTGCGGGAAACCCGGGCCGGAGTTACGTCTGGACCGTCGGCAACGCGCATTGCCGCATCCCACGGATCTCCCGCAAAACATCCAGCAGATGGTTCACGCGATATTTTCCTTCAAACAGCCACGTTCGCCGCCCGGAAAGTATCCGCTGCCCATCGGACTTGAGTCGCATGCCGAAGGGACTGTAGAGCCTCTTTTGCCGGGTGGCCGACAACTATATGTTGTGTGAAAGTGCTGGAATTAATCCGGCCGGGCAGTCTCGCGGGAGGCATTCCCGCAAGTCGTTACGTTGGGGCATAGCTGGAGCAATTCCAGGAAAGTGTGAGCGGTTGTGGTCGACGACTTCGCCGTAGCCTTCCGTTCGGAATTGCGTCAAAGCAAAGATACGTCGGCCATGAGGTTCACAGCCTTACAGGATCCGTGCGGCCAATGGATGGTGTTTGATTTGCGGTCCGGTTTCCCGGCGCGAATACCGGACATGCTGCTGCTTGGCCCGACTCGCGAGGAGGCGCAGCAGCTCGCGGGGCAGGCAAATGAATTCCTCTCGGTGCCGCGCTCCGCCGTACCTCTTTCTCGATATTTGATCGCCCCGCGATGGAACGATTGGGCATCATCGGAAATTTAGCTTGCGCTAAAACAAGGAGCGCCCATGAGATTCGCGGCAATGCAGGATCCCTGCGACGACTGGCTTGTCTGCGATCTGGTTTCCGATCTCCCGGCGGAGATAGCAGGCCGGCTGCTGATCGGGCTGACGCAACGCGAAGCCGAGCAACTTGCCGATCGGGCCAATGCCGAGCCAATCGGGCGGGCCATCAATTGGCCGGTCCCATTCGCCAGCGTCGCCTGAAGGCGCCCGGCCTCGGCGACCCGCCTCGCCGACCGCGCATCGGCGATTCAACCCCAGATCACATCGGATAACATTTGCGTTCCACCTCCGTTCAACACCGGGGCGGCTTTCTATATGTCGTTTCTGGGCCGAGATCCGCCGGCGGCGAATGGCCAGCACCGCGACACGACGCGACCGGACGGCCCGTTTTCGGAAAAAGCGGTCTTGCCGCTTCCTCCATCACGAGGAGATGTCATCATGCGTTCTTTCACCCCAAAACTCATCGCGGCCGCCTCGATCTTCGCGGCCATACCGCTTTCGAGCGCCTATGCCGTGCACCGCCACCATAGGGCGCAGGTCGACACAATGACCACGGCGTCGGTGCCGGCGGAGCCTGAAGCGAGAGCCGCGACGCAGCAGTTGCTTGGCGTGAAGCAAGGTATCCGTGCGGCCAGGCAGGCCGGCAAGATCTCGCAGGAACAGGCCCGCGACCTGATGCGGCAGGCCGATAGCATCCAGCCCGCCGGCGGCCGTTCCGCGATCGGGCGGATCAATGAGCTGGACCAGCGGCTCCGAAATGTTACCGGCCAGGGAATCTATATGGGCGACGGCTCGGACGGCGGCTATTATCCGAACGGCTGACCGCCTGCATGAGCGGTGCGATGCGGCAGTCATGGAGCAATCCGGGAAAGCCGGATCGCGGCCCGGCGCTGCCGTCACCGATCCTGCCGCTACGCCAGCCGCGCCCGTGTCGTCCTCGGCGTCGCCAGCAGCAGGCTTGTCTCGCTCCCCGTAATGCCGGGGATCAGCCGGATGCGGCGCAGCACCGCGTCGAAATCCGTTAGCGTGGCGGTGCCGAGCTCGACCACCAGGTCCCAGCGGCCGTTGGTGGTGTGGATGGTCGAGACCTCGGCGAGGCCGCCGAGCGCCTTGACGACGCGGTCGGCGGCGTGGCCCTCGATCTCGATCGTCATCACGCCGCGTATCTTCTGATCGACCGCGTCGGCGCGCAGCACCACCGTGTAGCCGATGATCTCGCCGGACTTTTCCAGCCGTTCCATCCGCGACCTGACCGTGGCGCGCGACACGCCGAGATCGATGGCGAGGTCGGATACGCTGCGCCGCGCATCGTGCCTCAGCAGCGTCACCAGTTTCTCGTCGAGAACGTCCATGGCTTTCCATTTCGATCAAATCATCTGGTCAATATGATAGATTAGTCTTCTCGAAATGCCAATTTTCGCTGTTCAAACCGCCAGCGGCTGATGGTTCACTCTTCCAATCAATCGCAAGGTGAGAAAAATGCGCTGCAGGATCGTCGGCGCGCCGGTGCAGGACGGCGCGGGCAGGATGGGATGCGAGATGGGGCCGAGCGCGCTGCGCACGGCAGGGCTGGTCTCGGTGCTGGCCGAGCTCGGCCACGAGGTCGAGGACTGGGGCGCGGTCGAGAAGGCCGCGGCGCGCCCGGTGGTGCACGGCAATCTCGCGCTGAAGGCGCTGCCGGAGATCTCCGCCTGGACGGCGGCGATCGCCGAGACCGCCTACACGGCGTCGCGGGACGCCATGCCGATCTTCCTCGGCGGCGACCATTCGATCTCCGCCGGCACCGTGTCCGGCGTGGCGCGCCGCGCCGCCGAGCGTGGCCGGCCGCTCTTCGTGCTGTGGCTCGACGCGCATCCCGATTTCCACACGCTCGACACCACCACCAGCGGCAATCTGCACGGCGTGCCGCTCGCCTATGCCAGCGGCCAGGCCGGCTTCAAGGGCTATTTCCCGGATCTGCCGCAAGCGGTCGACCCGGCCCGCATCTGCGCCATCGGCCTGCGCAGCGTCGATCCGGCCGAGCGCCGCGCGCTCACTGAAGCCGGCGTCACCGTGCATGACATGCGCGCCATCGACGAGCACGGCATCGCGCCGCTGCTGCGCGCCTTCCTGGCCCGCGTCGAGAAGGAGAACGGCCTCCTGCATGTCAGCCTCGACGTCGATTTCCTCGACCCTTCGATCGCGCCGGCCGTCGGCACCACCGTGCCGGGCGGCGCCACCTTCCGCGAGGCGCATCTGGTGATGGAGATGCTGTCCGACTCAGGCCTGGTCTCAAGCCTCGACCTAGTCGAGCTCAACCCGTTCCTCGATGAGCGTGGCCGCACCGCGACCCTGATGGTCGACCTCACCGCCAGCCTGATGGGCCGCCGCATCATGGACCGCCCGACCCGCAGCCATTCCGGAAGCCTCTGATCATGACCCAGCCTTCGCGCCTTGCCATCGTTCCCTTCGTCAGCGTCGACCGCATGATGAAGCTGGTGCTCGCCATCGGCGTCGAGCGCTTCCTGACCGAGCTCGCCGCCTATATCGAGGAGGATTTCCGCCGCTGGGAGCTGTTCGACAAGACGCCGCGCATCGCCTCGCACAGCCATGACGGCGTCATCGAGCTGATGCCGACCAGCGACGGCAAGATGTACGGCTTCAAATATGTCAACGGCCATCCGAAGAACATGCGCGAGGGCCGCCAGACCGTCACCGCCTTCGGCGTGCTCGCCGATGTCGGCTCCGGCTATCCGATGCTGCTGACCGAGATGACCATCCTGACGGCGCTGCGCACCGCCGCCACCTCGGCGGTAGCGGCAAAATACCTGGCGCCCAAGAACAGCCAAGCCATGGCCATCATCGGCAACGGCGCCCAGTCCGAGTTCCAGGCCATCGCCTTCAAGGCGCTCATCGGCATCGACCGGCTGCGGCTCTACGACATCGACCGCTCCGCCTCGGAAAAATGCGCGCGCAACCTCGCCGGCAAGGGGTTCGACATCGCCATCTGCTCGAGCGGGCAGGACGCCGTGGAAGGCGTCGACATCATCACCACGGTGACGGCCGACAAACAGTATGCCACGATCCTCACCGACAACATGGTCGGCGCCGGCGTGCACATCAACGCGGTCGGCGGCGACTGCCCCGGCAAGACCGAGCTGCACCGCGACATCCTCTTGCGCTCCGACATCTTCGTCGAGTTCCCGCCGCAGACGCGCATCGAGGGCGAGATCCAGCAACTCGACGCCGATCATCCGGTGACCGAGCTGTGGCAGGTGATGACAGGGAAGGCCGAGGGCCGCAAGTCGGCCGAGCAGATCACGCTGTTCGATTCCGTCGGCTTCGCCACGGAAGATTTTTCCGCGCTTCGCTACGTCCGCGACCAGCTCCAAGCCACCGGCCTCTACGAGGAGCTCGACCTGCTCGCCGACCCCGACGAGCCGCGCGACCTGTTCGGCATGCTGGAGAGGGCGGCCATACAGCCGGCGGCTTGAAGTCTTCCTTTCTCCCCGTTTCACGGGGAGAAAGGGGCTGCCGCGCATGATTTCGCCAATCGCCAGCGTTGCAGGATAAGCGTCGAGGCGGCGGCCAACCCTTCTCCCCGTTCACGGGGAGAAGATGCCGGCAGGCAGATGAGGGGCGGCGCCGGCGTCGGTAATTGCCAACACTGATGCATGTCGGGACGCTGGCTTATTGGCCCGCCTTTTCGGTCTGCCTTGTTTTTCGCCGTATACGGCCCAACGTGTCCAGAACCCTCAAGCGCTTCAGCGGGACGCCGTCATACTCCGTAAGAGAACGGCGACCGTTGCGATCTGCAACGGTCAGCATTGCGCGGCACCTGCCGCCTCTGGCATCAAAAGCAGCGAGAAAACTCTGGAAATCCGTCACCTCTGCGCCATTCTTTTTGCAGAAGACAGGAAAGGTTTGCCCGAATATAGCGGCAGCACTTTTCAACTGGTCGGAAGGGCGGCCTCTAATAACACTCCCGTGCAGGAAGTCGATCTCGATGACTCCACCCGGGCTAGTGGCGGCTTCCCCAAACACATCGGTTTGGCAGTAGCCGACAACAAAGCCCAGGCCGCTTGCCAGTGAGTCGGCGAAGTTGTGAGCAATTGCGCAAAGACGTTCATGCTTCATGCTGGAAGGATAGCAACCTCATCGTCTGTTTGCTACCCGTGCCGCCGTTGCGCAGGGTTCACGATCAGGCAGGAAACCTGTTGTTGACTTCGGGATCATGCACTACCCCCGCGCTGCGCAGCTTTCCCTCTCCACCAGAACCGGCGCCAGCACCTCGCGCCTTGACGGCGCTTCCGGCTCGCCCAGCCTCTTGAGCAGCAGGCTCACCGCCAGCGTGCCGATCTTTTCCACCGGCTGCGCGATCGTCGTCAGCGGCGGCCAGGTGGTGACGGCGTAGGGGATGTCGTCGAAGCCGATCATCGACATGTCGTCGGGAACGTGCATGCCCCGCGAGCGCAGCAACGTCAGCGCGCCCATCGCCATCAGGTCGTTGCAGGCAAACAGCGCGGTTATCTCGGGCGCCTGCGCCATCAGCCGCTCCATCGCCAGGCGGCCGCCGGCGAAATGATAGTCGGAATCGACGATCGACGACGCCGGCAGCTCCACGCCTGCTTCGCCAAGCGCGCGGGCAAAACCGCGCAGGCGGGCCGGGCTGGAGCTCGAATCGCGCGGGCCGCCGATCACGCCGATCTTCCTGTGGCCGAGCCCGGCCAGGTATTTCCCGGCGAGGTAGCCGCCATGGTCGTGGTCGACCAGCACCGAATCGACATTGACCGACTGGATCTCGCGGTCGAGCAGCACCGCCGGCACGCTGGGCAAGAGGCGGGCGAACACCCGCGCATGGTCGGACGAGCCGGCGAAGATCAGTCCGTCGATCTGCTTGGCCATCAGCACCGAGAGATAGCGCTCCTCCTTCTCGGCATTGCCGTCGGAGTTGCACAGGATCACCGTGTAGCCGGAAACGAAGCCGGCGTCCTCGATCTGCCGCGCCACGCTGGCGAAGAAGGGATTGGAATTGTCGGGGAGCAAAAGACCGATGGTCTTGGTCTCGCCGCGCCTGAGACTCCTCGCCACCGAATTCGGGCTGTAGCGCAGCGCCGCGATCGCGGCGCGCACGCGCTCGGCCGTTTCCGGTTCGACGTGACGCGTATGGTTCATCACATGCGAGACGGTGGCGACGGACACCCCCGCATGGCGCGCGACATCTGCGATCGTCGTCATGGCCCGTTCCCCTCAGCGGATTTTCCGCAACAGCCTCTCCCGATACGCGTCTAGGATGACCGCGAGCACGATGACAAGGCCAATCACGATGGGTTTGAAATTGTCGCCGACGCCGAGCAGCTGCAATCCGGTGGAGAGCACCTGCAGGATGCAGGCGCCGACCAGCGTGCCGATGATCGAGCCCTTGCCGCCGCTGAGGCTGGTGCCGCCGATGATGACGGCGGCAATCGCGTTGAGCTCGTAGCCGACGCCGGCGATCGGGCTGCCGATGTTGAGGCGCAACAGATAGACCATTGCGGCTATGCCGGCGGTGAGCCCGCTGATGGTGAAGGCGGCGACCTTGTAGAAATCCGGATTGTGGCCCGACAGCCGCACCGCCTCGTCATTGGTGCCGACGGCGAAGATCATGCGGCCGAAGACGGTGAAGCGCAGCACGAACCAGCCGGCGGCGATCACCAGCACCGCGACCAGGAAGATCGACGGCAGGAAGCCGCCGATGATCAGATTGCCGAAATCGACGAAACTCTGCGGCAGGCCGGTGATGGTGGAATTGTCGCTGACCACGCGCGCGGCGCCCGCCGCCATGTTGAGCATGCCCAGCGTGACGATGAAGGAAGGGATCTTCCAGCGCGTCGAGATCCAGCCATTGAGGAAGCCGCACACCGCGCCTGTCGCCATGCAGGCCAGCAGCGCCAGCGTGATTGCCGCGGCCGGCGACAGGCTCTCGTTGATCATCACGGTGGCGCCGACCACGGTACAGAGCGCCAGCACCGAGCCGACCGAAAGGTCGATGCCGCCGGTGAGGATGACGAAGGTCATGCCGGCCGCCAGCACCGTGTTGATGGCGATCTGCACGAAGATCTTCAGCGCGTTGCCGGAGGTGGCGAAATAGGGGGCGGTGGCCGAGAAGAACAGCGTGATCAGCACCAGCGCCAAGAGCACGCCGGCATCGCGCACCAGGAAGCGCAGGAACTTCGCCCGGCCCGGTGAAACAGGCGCCGCCACGGCTATCTCGGACGTCTCGCTCATGGTCGCACATACTCCTGATAGGCGAGCGACAGGATGCGCTCCTGGTCGAAGTCGGATCGCGGCACTTCGCCGACGATCTTGTTTTTCGAAAAGACGATGATGCGGTGGCACATGCCCATCAATTCGGGCAGGTCGGACGACACCATGATGATGCCCTTCTGCCGCGCGGCCAGCATCCACAGAAGCTGGTAAATCTCGCGCCGCGCGCCGATGTCGACGCCGCGCGTCGGCTCGTCGAGGATCAGCGTCGAGGTGCCGCGGAACAGCCATTTGGCCAGGACGACCTTCTGCTGGTTGCCGCCTGAGAGATTGCGCACCGCGTGCTCGATCGAGCTCGCCTTGACGCGTAGCTGCCTGACGAGATCGTTGGCCGCCATGGCCTCCGCCCGACGATTGAGCAGCCCGTTGCGCGAGATTTTGCTGAGATCGGTGATGGTAATATTCTTGTCGACGGCCATGTCGAGCAGCAGGCCTTGGCCCTTGCGGTCCTCGGTGAGCAGGCTCAAGCCATGCCGCACCGCATCCTTGGGCGCGGCGATCGCCACCGGCTTGCCGTCGATCTCGACGACGCCGTCGAGCTTCGGGTCGGCGCCGAACAGCGCCCGCATCGCTTCCGTGCGGCCGCTGCCGACCAGGCCGGCGACGCCGAGGATCTCGCCATGGCGCACGGCGAAGGAGATGTCAGGGGTGGAGGCGTCGCGCTTCAGATTCGCGACGCTGAGCGCGACCTTGCCCGGCACGATCGAGGCGTCGAAGCCATATTCGTCGGCGATGTCGCGGCCGATCATCATGCGCACCAGGTCGGGCACGGTGAGGCCGTGCAGGTCGCGTGTCGCGACCAGCCTGCCGTTGCGCAACACGGTCACCCGGTCGCCGATCTCGAACACCTCGTGCAGCCGGTGCGAGATGTAGATGATGGTGACGCCCTTGGCCTTCAGCCGCTTGATGATGGAAAACAGCCGCTCGATCTCCGGCGGCGTCAGCGTCGCCGTCGGCTCGTCCAGCACCAGAAGCTTCGAGTCGTAGCTCAGCGCCTTGGCGATCTCGACCAGCTGCATCTGCGCGACGCCGAGCGCCTCGACGCGTATGCGCGGATCGATGTCGAGGCCGACTTCCTTGAGCAGCACCAGCGCGCGGCTGTTGAGCGCCTTGCGGTCGACGATGCCGAAAGCGCGGCGCGGCAGGTTTTCCAGCATCAGATTCTCGGCGATGCTGAGATAGGGCAACAGGTTCAGCTCCTGATGCACGACGCGGATGCCGCTCTGCTGCGCGTCATGCGGCGTCTTCGGCCGGTAGGGCTGGCTGTTGAACGCGATCCTGCCCGAGTCCGGCTGGTAGATGCCGGCGAGCAGCTTGATCAGCGTCGACTTGCCGGCGCCGTTCTCGCCCAGGATGATATGGGTCTCGCCGCGCGCGATCGACAGCGACACCTCGCTCAGCGCGATGGCGCCGGGAAAGGTCTTTCCGACCCCTTCAAGGGAGAGAATCGCATCCATGGGCGGCAGAATCCTAAACCGTGCCCGTCGGCGACGATAGCGGCGCGGACGCTCCGTCACCGCCACCGCAATTGGCGGCGGCGGTGACAAGAGAGACAAAGCCTGGCGCCGGAAGGGAGTGCCGGCGCCCCGGCTCGCCTCATGCCGTGACCAGCTTGACGTCGGTCTTGACCCAGCCGGAGAATTTCTTGCCGGCTAGCTCGCGCAGGCCGTAGTCGATGCCCATCGCCGCCATCTTGGCGCCATACTGCTCGACGGTGGCGAGCATCTTGCCTTCCTTCAGCAGCGGACCGACGGCCGGGATGTTGTCGAAGCCGACGACCTTGATCTGGCCGGACTTACCGGCAGCGTCGATCGCCTTGACGACGCCGAGCGCCATCGAATCGTTGGCCGCCATCACGCCCTGGATGTCGGGATGCTGGGTCAGGAAGTTGGTCATCAGCGTGTTGGCTTCCTCGGTTTCCCAATGCGCGGTCTTGGAGTCGAGCAGCTTCAGCTTGTACTCCTTCACCGAATCGTCGAAGCCGAGCTTGCGCTGCTTGGCGTTGTCGGCCTCGGGATTGCCCTCGAGGATGACGACCTTGCCGCCCTTGCCCAGCGCCTTGCCGAGCGCGTCGCCGGCCAGCTTGGCGCCGGCGCGATTGTCCGGACCGAAGAAGGCGAGGTCGATGCCGGCCTTCTTCTTGGCCTCGGTGTCGAGCGCGACGTCGATGTTGATGACCTTGATGCCGGCCTTCAGCGCCTTGGCGATCGGCGTGACCATGGCTTTCGAGTCGGCCGGCGCGACGACGATGATGTTGTAGTTCTGGGTGATGAAGTTCTCGATGGCATCGACCTGCGCGGCGAAGTCGCGCTCGTCCTTCATGCCGACGGCGGCGAAATCGAACTTGTCCTTGTTCTTCGCCGCATACTCCTCCGCGCCCGCCTGCATCTGCTTGAAGAACTCGTTGGCCAGGGACTTCATGACCAGGCCGACCTTCGGCTTGTCGGCGGCGAGAACCGGGCCGAGCGGCAGCGCCAGCGCGCCGGCGGCCAAGGCGCTGGTCTTCAGGAACTGGCGGCGCGAGAACGGGCCAAGCCCATGCGTGTTCGAAATCTTGCTCATTAGTCTCCTCCACTTGATTGAGCCGTAATCGGTTACGTAACCGATTACGCTGGAGAGTAGAGCGCGGATTTGGAGGGTGTCAATATCAGGAGCAGCCCCCGACTGGAGGGTTGGCCGCATTCAACCGCGTCTTAAACCGCTTGGTTGAAGGTGAGCGCGTGAAAGCCTACCCGCAAAATGCCCGTGCATAGGTCCGGGCGAACTCCGCGAAACTGGTCGGCCGGACGCCGAAGGTCTCATGCGTGGCGAGATGGACGCGGGACTTCGGCCGCCTAAGACGCTCTTCCAACTGCTCGCCAAGCGCATCGACAAAATCCGCAGGGGCACCGCTACCGAGCAGCATGCGGCGGCGTTCTTCCCAGCTGACCGGGACATATCTCACGGGCCTTCCAATCGCGGCCGATATCCGTTCAGCCAACTCGTGCATCGTCAGCGCCTCCGGCCCTGTCATGTCCAGGCTCTCGCCCTGGTGGCCGCCGTCCCGCAACAGCCGGCAGGCGACCTTCGCGATGTCCTCGATGGCCACCGGCGCAAGCTCGATGCCGGCGAAGGGCAACCGCAACTCGCTATCCCGGCTTATGGTCGAAGCCTCCCTGAGATAGACCTGCATGAACTGCGAAGGCCGAAGATGCGTCCATGCCGGGCCTGCCGCTTCGAGATGGTCTTCGATCTCTTCATGCATGCGCGTGAACTGGAATTTGGCCGGATCGAACCCGATCCCGGACTCCGCTCCGGAGAATTTGACGACATGCTGGACACCGGCCTGCCGGCACAGGTCGATGAAATTGCATTGCGTTTCGCGCATGTCCGGTGTCCCCGACGAGATCAGCAACACCCGCGTGATGCCCTCAAGCGCGGTCTTGACGTCGTCTCCAGCCCGCATGTCGCCTTCGATCACGTCGATGCCCGGCAATCTGTCGAGACCGGCGGCCGACGCCTTGTGAGCGCTTCTTACCAAAGCCCTCGCCGGCACATGGTTTTGCGCCAGCTCACGAACAATTATCTGACCGCTCAAGCCGGTCGCGCCCGTCACCAATATCATCCGTCTTTCCTTTTCACGGCCGGCCGAATCCGCCCGGCAAAACGCCTCGCCATGCCAAGACGAGACGGCGGATGAAAAGGATTCTCGACTGTCGAAAAAAATTACCGGCCGCGACCCGGGTCGGCCGCGGCTGGATCGAGCGTCACCGCCAGCCCAGCGCCGGCGCGACGTGCTTCAGGATCGACTCGATAACATGGGCGTTGTAGTCGACGCCCAGCTGGTTGGGCACGGTGAGCAGCAGCGTGTCGGCCTCGGCGATCGCCTCGTCCTCCTTCAACTGCTCGATGAGCACATCCGGCTCGGCGGCATAGGTGCGGCCGAACACGGCGCGTTTCTCCGGCTCGATATAGCCAAAATGGTCCTCGCCCTCGCTGCCGCCGAAATAGGCGCGGTCCATGTCGTTGACGAGAGCGAAGATGCTGCGGCTGACCGAGACGCGCGGCTCCCTGGCATGGCCGGCTTCCTTCCAGGCGGCGCGATAGGCCCTTATCTGCTTGGCCTGCTGGACATGCAGCGGCTCGCCGGTCTCATCGAATTTCAGCGTCGAGCTTTGCAGATTCATGCCGAGCTTGGCCGCCCACACGGCCGTGGCGTCGGTGGCCGCGCCCCACCAGATGCGTTCGCGCAGGCCCGCCGAGAACGGTTCGAGCCTGAGCAGGCCGGGTGGGTTGGGGAACATCGGCCGCGGATTGGGCTGGGCAAAGCCTTCGCCGCGCAGCAGGTCGAGGAAGATCTCGGAGTGCCGGCGCGCCATGTCGGCATCGCTCTTGCCCTCTTCCGGCACGTAGCCGAAATAGCGCCAACCGTCGATCACCTGCTCGGGCGACCCGCGGCTGATGCCCAACTGCAGACGCCCGCCGGCAATCAGGTCCGCGGCGCCCGCGTCCTCGGCCATGTAGAGCGGGTTCTCGTAGCGCATGTCGATGACGGCGGTGCCGAGCTCGATACGCTTGGTCCTGGCCCCGGCCGCGGCAAGCAGCGGAAACGGCGAAGCGAGCTGGCGGGCGAAATGGTGGACGCGGTAATAGGCGCCGTCGGCGCCGAGCTCCTCGGCGGCGACCGCGAGGTCGATCGACTGCAGCAGCGCGTCGGCGCCCGAGCGCGTGCCCGATTGCGGCGAGGGCGACCAATGCCCGAACGACAGAAATCCGATCTTCTTCATGGCTCCATTCCTGCTGGAGCGGCCCATCGACCGCTTGAACTTCCTGTTGCTCCAGCAGATAGCCAGGGCAGTGCTGCGATACAACGGACACCGAACGGATACAGACCGTCAATGCGTTCTGCGAATGTCCGGCCTCGCGTCAGGGCGTGATGGGGCCGGAGGGCGGCGCCGATCGCGTCATCCCTGGCATTCTCTGCGCCGCCGAAGCGCTGTATCGTTCACGCCACCCGATGATTCCCGAGCATTGGACGAAGCCTGCATGCATGGCCTGACACCCACATTTTCCACCGTGACGGCCTCTTTCCTGGCGTCCTTCGTCGAAGTGGTCGAAGCCTTCACGATCGTGCTCGCCGTCGGCGTGACGCGCGGCTGGCGCCCCGCGCTGACCGGCGCGGCCCTGGCGCTCATCTTGCTTGCGGCGCTGGTGCTGGCATTCGGACCGCTGCTGGCGCTCGTCCCCATCACCGTCCTGCAATTCGTGGTCGGTGTGCTTTTGATCCTGTTCGGCATGCGCTGGCTGAGAAAGGCGATCCTGCGCAGCGTCGGCGTCATCGCACTGCATGACGAGGAGCAGGCCTTTTCCAGGGAGACGGCCGCCTTGCAGCGGCAGGCCGCCGACCGCCGCGCCGACTATCTGGCGGCCGTCGCGTCGTTCAAGGCGGTGCTGCTCGAGGGCGTCGAAGTGGTGTTCATCGTCATTGCCGTCGGCGCCGCGCACGGCCAGACGCTCTATGCCGGTCTCGGCGCGCTGGCGGCCTTCGTGCTGGTGATGCTGATCGGCCTTGCCGTGCATCGTCCTTTGGCGCGCGTGCCCGAGAATGCGCTGAAATTCGTCGTCGGCTTGATGCTGACCAGTTTCGGCGTGTTCTGGACCGGCGAAGGCCTCGGCGCCGAGTGGCCGGGCGCCGACCTCGCTCTGCTCGCCATCTTCGCCATCATTGCCGCCGCATCCTTCGCCATCGTGCGTTGGCTGCGCGGCGCCTACCCGGCGCCCGCCGAAGGAGTTGCCCGATGATCCGTCTCGTTTTCAACGAGCTCGTCGGCATGTTCGTCGACGACGGCAATCTCGCCCTGCTCGCGCTGATCCTGATCGCGCTGATCGCCGCCGCGGTGAAGTTCTTGGGACTGCCGCCGCTCGTCGGCGGCTTCCTGCTTCTCGCCGGCTGCCTGGCAATTCTCCTGCAGAGCACCCGCCGCGCCGCGCGCGGCAGGGTACGCTGAGCGGCGTTCATTCCGGTGAAGCTGCGCAACCGCTGGAGATTGGCCGAGACCTACGAACTTCGTCATCCACGGGCGGAGCGACGCGCAGCGGAGCGCAGACCCGAGGATCCATTCCGTGACTTTGGCCGTGGAACGCAGCGGAGCAGAATTCTGCACCGTGGCAACGCCTCGACGTCACGGAATGGATTCTATGGTCTTCGCGCGTCGCTCCGCCATAGAATGACGATCGCGATGGGCATTTCGGCTAGTCTCCAAGGCATGCTGCGTGCCGGCATG
>NZ_VFWS01000530.1:0-1172 GCF_006443065.1 Mesorhizobium sp. B1-1-5
TCGCTGAGGCTGAGCTCGGCGGCGATCGCGGCATTGCTCTTGCCGTCGGCGATCAGGCTCACCACCTCGCTTTCGCGCGCCGTCAGCGCGGCCGGTTCGGCAGGCCTGGGCTTGGATCGGCAGGCGGGTTCCAGATGCTGCTCGGACGTCGCAAGAACAAACGCCAACGGCTCGTCCAACTCGTCGAGCGCAATGCGTCCGCCATCGATGAAGTGTAGGCCGGAGCCGGTCGCCAGGTCGGAAACCAGCCGCGACGCCAGGATCTCGCCGCGGCTGGCATGGGCCGCAAGTTGTATGGTCACGCGTGCAGTCAAGCCGACCGGCGGTCCGCGCATCTCGATCTCGCCGACATGCACGCCCTGTGCACTGGCCACACCGATCTCCTGCGCCGCTTCGCGCAATGCCGCCGCGCAGCGTATGGCGCGCGCCGGACCGTCGAAGCGCGAGATCATCAGCTCGCCATGCGTGCCTGCGACACGTCCGCCATGGCGCCCCACCAGCAATCGCCAGGTCTCCTGGAATCGCTGGCTGCGCTCGCTCCACATGCGGTCGCCGAGGCGCGCCGTATCGTAGATACGCGTCACCAGCAATGCGGCGAGCACGCGCTCGCTGTCGGCCACGGCCGGCTCGCCGGTCAGGAATTCCTCGATTAGGTCGGCGACCCGGTCGACGTCACCGGTCCATACCGGGTGGTCGCGCCCGGGGATTTCGACAAGCCGGGCGTTCGGGATCTTCCGGGCGAGAAAGCGGCTGGCATCGGGATCGACGCGCGCGTCGTTGCGGCGGTGGATCAGCAGCGTCGGCGCGCTGATCGCCGAGAGTATGCCGCGCACGTCTATGCCGGCATTCATGCGCGCCAGCGCCGCCGCCGCCGTTGGACTTGCCGACAGCCGCTCGAACCGCGACCACCAGGCGGCAAAGTGACTGTCTTCGACGCGGCCGGGCGCAAAATGCGGCAAGGTGGCGCCTGTGCCCCAGGCGGTTTCCGTCGTCGCGATGAATGCGTCCAGCCGTTCCGGCGGCATCACCCATCGGTGGAAATGGGCATAGCCGCCATAGAGCGCCAGGGCGCGCGTCCGCTCCGGATACGTGGCGGCGAACAGCATGGCCATCGGAGCGCCTTCCGAGGCGCCGAGCAGGGCCGCGCGGCCGCTGCCGGCCGCGTCCATCAC
>NZ_VFWS01000531.1:0-1171 GCF_006443065.1 Mesorhizobium sp. B1-1-5
CCGCACCTTCATCCGCGAGGCCGAGCGTGTAACCGCCAAGGTGCGGCGCACCGAAAAGCAGACGGCAAACGGCGCGATGGGGACGCTGGTGAAGGATCCGAAGACCGGCGAGTACCGGCTGGCCAAGGACTGATCCTCATTTCACTCGCAATCGAGAGCCTGGAATCCGGCCAGCGCGTCCGGATATGGCCGGCGCCCGCCAAGATAAACCTCGCTCTGCATGTCACCGGCAGGCGCGATGACGGGTATCATCTGATCGAAAGCCTGGCGGTGTTCACGCGCTTTGGCGACAGGATCGAGATCGCGCTTGCCGAGCGAGACGATTTCAGCGTGTCCGGCCGCTACGCTCCGGATGTTCCCGTCGACGGCAGCAATCTGGTGCTCAGGGCGCGTGACGCGCTGCGGCAGGCAGCCGGTCCTCGCGGCACGCCGCCGGTCGCCATCAAGCTCGAAAAGAACCTGCCCGTCGCTTCCGGCGTCGGCGGCGGGTCGAGCGATGCGGCAGCAGTTCTGCGTGGGCTTGCGGCAAGCTGGCAACTCGACATCGACGATGTCGCGCTGGCGCGGATCGGGCTTTCGCTTGGCGCCGATATTCCCATGTGTCTGGCAGCCAGGCCGCTGATTGCACGCGGCATCGGCGAGGAGCTGTCGATCGTGCCTGATTTCTCGGCGCTCGGACTGGTGCTGGTCAATCCCGGCAAGGCGGTCTCGACCGCCGACGTATTCAACGCGCTGTCGCGGCGCGACAATGATGCGCTGCCGCCGCTGCCGCATGTGGTTGACTTCCACGGCCTGCGCAACTGGCTGGAGATAACGCGCAACGATCTCGAGCCGGCGGCCCGCGCCATCGAGCCCGCCATCGGCAAGGCACTTTCGGTGCTGAACAAGGCCGGGGCCGGTTGTGCCCGCATGTCGGGTTCCGGCGCCACGTGCTTCGGCCTGTTCGAGACCGGCAATGTCGCCAAGCGCGCGGCCGCGGACATCCGCGCCCGGCAACCCGACTGGTTCGTCGCCGCGACGCGCAGCATGACGGCGGAGGCAGATGCCCATGGCCAGGACTGACGAGAGCCGTTCCTTCATTCCGGTCCGCATCGCGGTGCTGACCGTTTCCGACACGCGCAGCCTTGCCGACGACAGGTCCGGCCAGACGCTGGCCGATCGCATCGCGGAT
>NZ_VFWS01000532.1:0-1168 GCF_006443065.1 Mesorhizobium sp. B1-1-5
AGCGGGATCAGCACCAGTTGCGGCAGGCCTGTCCAGGCCAGCACCATGCCGATCTGCTGGGCGTTGTAGCCCTGGATACGCGCGAGATAGACGGGCAGGATGAACACCGCCCCGTAGAGCGCAATTCCGAGCAGGAAGCTGGCCAGGATGGAGAAACCGAAATTCCAGCGGGCGAACAGTCTGAGGTTAAGCAAGGGCCTTTCGCTTCTCAACTCGATCCACAGGAAAAGCGAGAGGCTGACGAGGGCGATCAAGGACAGCCGCACGATGAACGGCGAGCCGCACCAATCGTCCTTGTTGCCCTCCTCGAGCACGGTCTGCAAGGTGCCGAGCCCGATCGCCATCGTGATGAACCCGGCCCAGTCGCCCTGGCGCAGCAGCGAAAGCTGCATCGGCGCCCTTTCGAGGGACATCCACAGCATGCCGACCATCAGCGCGCCGGGGACCAAGTTGACATAGAAGATGAACTGCCAGCCCCAGTTCTCGGTGAGATAGCCACCGATTGTCGGTCCGATGGCCGGTGCGAAGGTCGCCGACAGCGCGAACAGGGCGAATCCGATCGGCTGCTTCGCCTTGGGCAGGAGGGTTATGGTGATGGTGAAGGCGACCGGGATCAGCACGCCGCCGCAAAAGCCCTGCAAAGCACGCAGAACAATCATCTGCTGAAGGTTTTGCGCGAAGGCGCAGGCAACCGAGAAGGCGAGAAACAGGATTGCATTGGCCAGAAGATAAAGGCGGATGGAAAAGACCCGCGACAGCCAGCCAGTGAGAGGAATGACGACGATCTCGGCCACCAGGTAGGCGGTCGATATCCAGCCGCCGTCATCGATGCCCGCGCCGATGGCGCCCTGAATGTCGGCTAGCGATGCGTTGACGATCTGGATGTTGAGGACCGCCATGAAGGCGCCGAGCGTCGAGCCAATGACGGCGATCCAGGTCTTGAGCGGGGCGGAAGAGGCATCGGTCGGCGCCAGGCTTGATTCTTTGGCTGCCATCGGCGCAGGCGTGGGTTTGGCGGTGAAGATCGCGGGCACGGCTGAATTCCTTGTTTGACGACGCGCGCGTGAGACACTGGCGTGGCGGCCACCATGCGAGGTCTCGGAGAACCTCGAGCAGACGCTACGAGTTACCACCCGGCGATGCTTCTGCGGCCGCTATCCGGTTCACC
>NZ_VFWS01000533.1:0-1167 GCF_006443065.1 Mesorhizobium sp. B1-1-5
CGCGTTCTTCCTCGTGGTGCCGATGGCCCTCTTTGCCCTTGTCTGGCAAAGCCTCAGCCTGCCTGCGCTGCCGCCACGCGGCCGCAAGGCGTCGGGCAATGTCCTCCGGTTGCTGCTGCGCCGTCAGGTCGCGCTCGGCATGACCTCGATCCTGATGCTCTTCATGGGCCAGTTCGCGCTCTTCACCTATCTCAGGCCTTTCCTGGAAACCGTGACCGGTGTCGGTGGTTCGGCGCTCTCGGCGATCCTGCTCGTGATGGGACTAGCAGGCGTCGCCGGCACCTGGACCATAGGCCGGCTGCTCAAGACGTGGCTCTACAGCATCGTCATCATCATTCCGCTGGCCATGGCGCTGCTGGCCGTCGCATTGATCGTGCTTGGATCGATGCCGATGGCCGTCACCGCGTTGCTCGTCGGCTGGGGCTTTTTCGGAACCGCGGCGCCGGTCGGCTGGGGCACCTGGCTGAGCCGCGCGCTGCGCGACGATGCCGAAGCCGGCGGCGGCTTGCAGGTCGCCGTCATCCAGTTCGCCATCACGCTCGGGGTGGCGGGCGGCGGCCTGCTACTGGACACGCTCGGCTGGCGAAGCCCCTTCGCACTCGGCGCGGTGCTGCTTGTGGGATCCGCGCTGGCCGCGGCGGCAGCCGCCCATGATCATGGCAAGGACGCGCCATGACACGCAGCCACATGACGCGCCGCACCGCGGTTGCCGCCGCACTGGCAGCCGCGTTCGCGCCCTCCGCCGCGCCAGGCCAAGCCGGCGGAACGGACGGACAGGAGAGACCGTTGATGAGGATTGCTATTGAAGTGGACGCAATGCGCCTGACGGCCTCCCTGTTCGACAATCTGAGCGCGCAGGATTTCGCCGCGATGCTGCCGCTCGACCTGACACTGGAAGACTACGCATCCGTCGAGAAGATCGGCTACCTGCCGCGCAAATTGCGGATCGAGGGCAGCGGCCCGTTCGACAACGAGGCCATCGGCGACATCGCCTACTACGCGCCCTGGGGCAATCTCATCTTCTTTTATGGCCCCTACCGGTATTCGCGCGGCCTGATCCGGCTCGGCCGCGTCGACAGCGGTATCGCGCCGCTGCTGCGCGGCGGACGCTTCAACATACGCATAGAACGCCTGACATAGGCTCAAGGAGAAAACCATGCTCGGAAC
>NZ_VFWS01000534.1:0-1165 GCF_006443065.1 Mesorhizobium sp. B1-1-5
CTCCCAATATGTGTATTTTTCACGCTTTTCATTGACAGCACTCCGACTCTCCATTATGTGCATTTTACACACAAGGAGATCGACATGACAAACGGTTTTGCGGCAGATGTGCTCATCTGCGGCGCAGGAGCGGCTGGCCTGACGCTGGGGATCGAGCTTGCACGGCGCGGTATATCCTTCCAGCTCATTGAGAAGATGAGCGAACCCTTCCGTGGCTCGCGCGGCAAGGGCATCCAGCCGAGGACACAGGAGATTTTCGAAGATCTCGGCATTCTCGACAGGGTCGTTGCCGCAGGCGGCGTCTATCCGCCGATGCGCGTGTATGGCGATGACGGCAGCTATATCGAAAAGGACACCGGCGAGCGCCCCGATCCGACCCCGGCAGAGCCTTACGCCATCGCGCTAATGATTCCGCAATTCCTCACCGAGCGGATCATGCGAGAGCGGCTGGCAGAACTAGGCCATAGGGTCGAGTACGGATGTGAGTTGGTTGGGTTCGAGCAAGGTGAGAACGGTGTCATGGCACGTCTTGCGGGGCCGAACGGCGAGCAAACCGTTCGCGCACGCTATCTTGTCGGGGCGGACGGCGGGCACAGCTTCGTGCGCGGCGCGCTCGGCTTGAATTTCCCCGGCAAGACGCTGGGCGTGCGTGCGGTCGTGGCGGATGTGCTGTTGACCGGGCTGGACCGCGATGCGTGGCACCAGTTCAACGACGGTGACATGGAGCGAATGGTCGCGACTTGCCCGCTCGCCGGAACCGATCTCTTCCAGAGTCAGGCACCCATTCCGCTGGACGGCGAAGTGGACCTCTCAGCAGAACAGCTGGGGCGCTTGATTAATGAGCGGACCGGCCGCGGCGACGTGCGGGTGGATTCGGTCGCCTGGGCGTCGGCCTACCTGATGAACGCCCGGCTTGCCGATCGCTACCGGGTCGATCGGGTATTCCTCGTTGGCGATGCAGCTCATATCCATCCGCCAACCGGCGGCCAGGGCCTGAACACCAGCGTGCAGGATGCCTATAATCTGGGCTGGAAACTTGCCGCCGTCCTCGACGGCGCGGATGATTGCCTGCTCGACACCTATGAGCAGGAACGACGTCCGGTCGCAGAATCGGTTCTCGGCCTTTCGACCCGGCTGCTCGACGCCCAGAAACAGGGTGGAATGC
>NZ_VFWS01000535.1:0-1164 GCF_006443065.1 Mesorhizobium sp. B1-1-5
ACGGCATGCTGCGCAACCACCGCGACCTCCTGGAACAGGTGCTCGGCCCGGACGCCGGCCGCATCGAACCCTACATAAACCTGCCGGCCGTGAAGGCTGCCTATGCCCGGCTGCTCAGTCGGCCCGACCGGCCGGCGCCGCTCGATGTCCAGTATGTCTGGCGCTCCGCGTCGCTGTCGCTGTGGCTGCGGCAGGTGCAGCGCGCCGGGAGTGCCGCATGACGCCGTTGAACGAGCCGCTGGCCCTCCGCCCGCGCGCGCAAGGCTGGCCGCGCGGACAGCGCCGTTTTTATCGGGCCTACGGCCTGACCATCGCTTCCGAGGTGACATTGCCAGAACTGGAGCCGGCCGAACCCGCAGCGGCGGATATCGTGATCAGTGTCGGCGCGATCGATATGCCGAAGCCTTCGCCCGAGGCCGCGACCATTTTCCGCTTCGAACCGGATCGGCAATATCTGGCATGGCACGCCGTCGCCGCGTTCCTGATCAGCGACGCCTGCCGCATCGAGGTCGAGCCGGCGCCCGGCATCGACGACGCACTGATCGCGTTCCCGCTGCTGGGACCGGTGATGGCGCTCATCCTGCACCAGCGGGGCCTGCTCGTGCTGCATGCCAGCGCCGTCGCGATTGCCGGCAAAAGCGCCATCTTCATGGGCGACAAGGGCGCCGGAAAATCGACGACGGCAAGCGCCATGATCCGTGCCGGACACGAACTGCTTACCGATGACGTCGTGGCGCTCGATCTCAGCCATCCGGACGAGCCGATGATCGTGCCGGGTTTTCCCCAGATCAAGCTGGCGGCCGACGCCGCTGCCGCGATTTCGCTTGAAGGGGCACAAGTGCGGCCGCAGGTGCATCCGGCCATCAACAAGGCCCAGCACCGCTTGCAGAGTGCCTTTTCGCGCGACAGGGTTCCGGCGACCCGCATCTACATTCTCGAGCGCGGCCGAAAGGCTGAGATCTCGCCCATGCCTGGCATCGCCGCTTTGCCGGCCGTGATCAGATTTTCATATGTCACGCGCTTCGGCCGCGCCGCCCTGGTCGGCGATTTCGCGGCGGCGCATCTCGGGCATTGCGCGCGGCTCGCCGATCGCGTCGGCGTGTGCAGGCTCGAAGTGCCGACGGGCTTCGACAGAATCGGCGAGGTCGTGAGCCTCGTCGAGCA
>NZ_VFWS01000536.1:0-1163 GCF_006443065.1 Mesorhizobium sp. B1-1-5
GCGAAACACCGCATGGCGCAGAGCATTGTCCGCCGTGCGGTTGGCGTAATGGATATGGGCTGAAAACAGCGGCTTCACCCAATGCATCTCGCGCATGATTTCGCGCGGCGCGCCTTCGGGCGCCATGGCGCCTGATGTGAGCGGCTCCAGCCGGGCCAGAAGATCGGCCGCAGTCTCGGCGTCGAAGCCGGTGCCGACCTTGCCGCGATAGTGAAGCTCGCCGTCCTCGAATTCGGCAAGGCCAAGCGCCGCCAGCCCCTCGGCTGCATCCGAAACCGTGTAGCCGGCGATGACGAAATCGCCGGTTTCCAGCGCCTTGGTCTTGGTCCAGCTCTTCGTGCGGCCGCTCTGGTAGGCCGCGGTTGCGCGCTTGGAGACGACGCCTTCCAGGCCAAGCTCCGAGGCCTGGTCGTAAAGCCCCTGCCCGTCGCCGCCCACGTGATCGCTGTACTGGATCGCGGAGTTGGCGCGCAGGCCGGCGAGCAGTTCGGCCAGCAGCGCCTTGCGCCTTTCCAGCGGCGCCTTGCGCAAATCCCAGCCGTCGAGATGCAGGAGATCGAAGGCGTAGAAATGCAGCTTGCTGCCGGCGCCCTCCGCCAGCGCGTCCTGCAGAAGCGCGAAGCGGGAAATGCCCTTGCCGTCGAGCACGACGATCTCGCCGTCGATGATGGCCTCCCGGCACGGCAGCTTGGCGAAGGCATGCGGCAGATCGCCATAACGCTTGGGCCAGTCGATGCCGCCGCGGGTGATCAGCCTGACCTCGCCACCTGTCAGATGCGCCATGGTGCGGTAGCCGTCGAACTTGATCTCGTGCAGCCAGGACTCGCCGGTGCGGTCGCGAGGATCGTCACCGCCCGGCGGTTTCGGCACCTGTGTCGCCAGTTGCGGCTCTATGCGGGCGGCGGGCGAGGTCTTGACCGCGCCGGACAAGGCGCCGGGCTTCAGCGTACCGGGCCTTGGCGCAGCCTTGGCCGGCGGCGGCGCCACCAGCTCCTCGATACGGCGGCCGGATTTCACGCTCTCCGGCCGCTCTTCGAGGATGTCGAGCGTGGGATTGGAAGCGAGATCGCGCTCCTTGAACAGAAGCCAATTCTTCTTGCCCTCCTCTTCGCCGGGCTTCGGCTTCAGCCTGGTCAACATCCAGCCGCCATTGAGCTTTTTCC
>NZ_VFWS01000537.1:0-1161 GCF_006443065.1 Mesorhizobium sp. B1-1-5
GGCTATGAATCGGTCGAGCATCTGAAGCGCTACACCACGCTCGGCATGGGGACCGACCAGGGCAAAACCAGCAATTTCGCAGCACTTTCGGCCATGGCGGCGCTGCGCCGGGCGACGATTGCGCAAACCGGAACCACGCCCTTTCGCCCGCCCTACGCGGCGGTCGCGATCGGCGCGCTGGCCGGTCGCGCCGTCGGTCATCACTTTATGCCGGTCCGTCGCACGCCGATGCACGACTGGCACCTGGCAAACGGTGCCGAGATGCTCGAGGTCGGTCTCTGGATGCGTCCGTATTTCTATCGCGATGCCGGACGCGACGTGAATGAAGCCTATGTCGCGGAGATGCGGATCGTGCGCGGCGGCGCCGGGCTGATGGACATTTCCACCCTCGGCAAGATCGACGTGCAGGGGCCGGACGCGGCCATATTCCTCGACCGTGTCTACGCCAACGGTTTCGCCAAGCTTCCGGTTGGCCGCGCGCGCTACGGCGTCATGCTGCGCGACGACGGCGTCGTCTTCGACGACGGCACCACCACGCGCTTGTCGCAAAATCGCTTCTTCATGACCACCTCTACCGCCAGGGCCGCCGATGTCCTGTCGCGGCTGGAATTCCTGCTCGACACCGCCTGGCCGGATTTGCGTGTCGCGGTCTCTTCGGTAAGCGACGAGTGGGCGGCGATGTCGACCGCCGGGCCACGAAGCCGCGATGTCCTTGCCGCCGCCTTTCCGACGCTCGATGTCTCCAACGAGACGCTGCCGCATATGGGCGTCATCGAAGCCGGGTTCGACGGACGGGCCCTGCGCGTTATCCGCCTCAGCTATTCCGGCGAGCGCGCCTACGAGATCTATGTCGGCGCCAGCGCCGGCGAACAGGCCTGGAGCCGTCTCATCGAAGCAGGCGCGCCGTTCGGCCTCAAACCTTATGGCGTCGAGGCGCTTGGTGCGCTGCGCGTTGAAAAGGGCCACGTCGCCGGGCCCGAGATCGATGGCCGCACCACGCTCGACGATCTCGGCCTCGGGCGCATGGCCGGCAAACGCGGCGGATTCGTCGGCGACGTCCTGCGTCGTCGTCCGGCCTTTCAGGCACCCGACCGCCAGCGCCTCATCGGGCTGGAATGCATCGAGGACGGCAAGCGGCTGCGCGGAGGCGCCATATTGTTC
>NZ_VFWS01000538.1:0-1160 GCF_006443065.1 Mesorhizobium sp. B1-1-5
TGCGATCATCGGTGCCGGGCCGGCGGGCCTGGCCGTTGCCGCGTGCCTGCGGCAGGCCGGGGTCGACTTCATCTTGCTTGAAAAAGAGCAGCAGCCCGCTCCCGCCTGGCGGCGCCACTACCAGCGCGTCCACCTGCACACGACCAAGCGCTATTCATCCCTGCCCTTCGTGCCCTTCCCCAGGCATTATCCGCGCTATGTGCCACGTGATCTGTTCGTCGAATACCTCGATGCCTATGCGCAACGCTTCGATCTGCGGCCCCGCTTTGGAGAAGCGGTGCGGGCGATCGGCCGACAGGGCAGAAGCTGGGGCGTCGAAGCGACATCGGGCACCGTGCGCGCTTCCCATGTGGTGATTGCCTCGGGATACAATGCCGAGCCGCTGATGCCGGCATTCGCCGGCGCCGGCAGTTTCAAGGGCAAAAGTCTGCACAGCGCGGATTACCGCAACAACACGCCGTTTGCCGGCCAGTCGGTGCTGGTCATCGGCATGGGCAACACCGGCGCCGAGATCGCGCTCGACCTGGCGGAAGGCGGCGCGCATCCGACGATCTCCGTGCGCGGCGGCGTCCATATCGTGCCGCGCGAACTGCTCGGGGTGCCCATCCAGGTCGTCAGCATGGCGACGCGCCTGGGGCCGCGACGCGTCAATGACGCCGCGTTCCCTATCATCCTCGATCTGGTGTTGGGCAGGCTGGAGAAATATGGGCTCAAACGGCCCAAGCAGGGATTGCTGGAGCAGATATCCCTGGCGTCGCGCATCCCGGTGATCGATGTCGGCACCATCGGCAAGATCCGCGAAGGCGCGATCAAGGTCGCGCCCGACATTGCCGAGATATCAGAGGGCGGCGCCCGTTTCGTCGATGGTCGTCACAGCGACTTCGACGCGATCATCTTCGCCACCGGCTACCGCCCAGCCTATGCCAAATTCCTCCAGCCCGGCGTCGAGCCTGGCGCCAGCGGCGTCAATGCGCGCGCTTCGGAACTCGGTCTTTATCTCGTCGGCTTCCACAATTCGGTCACCGGCCTGCTGCGCGAAATCGGAATCGAAGCCCAGGCGATCGCCGACGACATTCGTCTCCGGCAGAACAGAAAAAGGACGGCCGAAACCCTGCCGGTATGAGCTGAGGCCGCTCAGCTTGCCTTGCGCAGCCACACCT
>NZ_VFWS01000539.1:0-1158 GCF_006443065.1 Mesorhizobium sp. B1-1-5
GATGTCGGTCCATGGCATGGTCAGGGCGACGCGGGTTTCCAGCCGGCCGGCCGCAACGAGAGCGAGTAGCGAGGCGATGTCCGAGCCAATGCCCGCGCCAGACGTGTAGTAGGCGAAAGTCTGAAGCCTCGCCCCCTCGTGACCCGGAACGAACTGGCGGAACCCAATTGGCGTGAGTTCGACACTGCTTGAGCCGAACATGACGATCGTCCCGCCAGGAGCGACGCGTTCGATCGCGTGGGCGAGGCTTTGGCCACCGACCGATTCGGTAATCAGCGAAAACGGCCCCACGGCCAGTTCGATCGACTCGACGACTTGCCCGGCACCCAGGCGGCGGAGATCCTCGCCATGCCGGGAGGCCGCGACCGCGGTCACGCTCGCGCCCTGTTCGCGCGCGATCTGGATCTGGAAACGGCCGACCGCTCCACTTGCGCCGGTGATCAGGACCCGTTGGCCGGCAAGGTCGCCGCCATGGCGCAAAGTCCTGAGCGCGGTGGTGCCCGCGACCGGAAGCGTGGCCGCGGAAACGAAGCTGACCTCATCCGGCAGGACGGCGAGGCGGTCGGTCGAAACCGCGACGCGTTCGGCCCAGCCGGCCTGGTCGACCAAGGCCGCGACGCGGGCGCCCACGGCTGGCCCGGAGCCGTCGGCCGCTGGCCGTTCGACGATCCCGACGATGTCCTGGCCGGGTATCCAGCCGTCCGGGCGTATGGTGAGCAGGCGCAATTCGCCGCGATTCAACGAGGTTGTGTGGACCGAGACAAGCGCCTCGTTTGCGAGAGGCCGTGGGTCCTCGACCTCGGCAAGCGTCAGTCCGGCGGGGCTGTCGGAAGATATGGCTAGGGCGAGCATGAGACGTACCTTCCTGCTGGTTTGTGGATGCAAAGCGCGGTGGCATCCTGATCAACCGGGTGCATGGGCAAGCTGGAACCTATCGACTTCCAGCTTGAAGAATTTAGCTATCGTGGCGTTTAATCGCTAAAAGCCGTCAATCATGAGACAACCTCTTCGTTACCCATGGCTCGATTTCAATGTGGATGACGTCCTCGCACCGGCAATCGCCGTGCGCGTCGACGTTACCGAAACCAGGGCCGAAGTCCCCTCCCATCGGCATCGCAAAGGCCAACTCGTCTTCGCGCTCGGCGGTGGCGTCACATG
>NZ_VFWS01000054.1:0-32708 GCF_006443065.1 Mesorhizobium sp. B1-1-5
CCAATCTCCCCCCTTGAGGGGGAGATGTCCGGCAGGACAGAGAGGGGGGCGACAGAACGCCTACCTCTCATTGCTTGGCCTTCTTGCCGCCCTTTTCCTCCTCCTCCCCCTCGCCGCCCTTGCCGCCGACCTGCCCGCGCTGACCGGCCGCGTCGTCGACAATGCCGGCATCATCGACGCCGGCACGCGCGCGGCGCTGACGCAAAAACTCGCCGACTTCGAAACCAAGGGCTCGGACCAGATCGTCGTCGCCACTATGCCCAGCCTCGGCGGCGAGGAGATCGAGCCTTACGCCAACCGGCTGTTCCGCTTCTGGAAGCTCGGCCAGGCCAAGCAAAACAACGGCGTGCTGCTCTTGGTGGCGCCCAACGACCGCAAGATGCGCATCGAGGTCGGCTACGGCCTGGAAGGCACGCTGACCGACCTGCACACCAAGTTGATCATCGAGAACGACATGGTGCCGGCCTTCCGCGCCGGCGATTTCTCCGGCGGCATCACCAAGGCCGTCGACGACATGATCATGGTCCTGGAGGGCAATCCGGAGGAGCTGGAAGCGCGCGGCAAGCGCAACGAGCAGGCGCCGTTCAACTCCGACGACCTGTTCTTCGCCATCTTCATCACCATCTGGGCGCTTATCTTCTTCGGCGGCATCGCGATGACGGTGCTGCCGCCGATCTTCGGCCAGAAGATCGGGCCCGGCCGCTATCGCTGGCTCGGCATGACTTTCAATCAGAACCGGCGCTCTTCCTCGGGCGGCTGGTCGTCGGGTGGCGGCGGTTGGTCGTCCGGCGGGGGCTGGTCCTCGGGAGGCGGCGGCGGCGGATTTTCAGGCGGCGGCGGCTCGTCGGGCGGCGGCGGCTCCTCGGGAAGCTGGTGAGGCATTATGGCAACGCGACCGATCAGCGCCGAGGACCATGACCGCATCGCCGAGGCGATCCGCGTCGCCGAGTTGAAGACCGACGGCGAGATCTATTGCGTCGTCGCTCGGGCCAGCGACGGCTACTTCTTTCCGGCCGCGTTCACGACGACGATCGGCGTGTTCGTCGCCAGCCTCGCCGTCGCCTATGGGCTGGAGGCATGGTGGCTGTCCATCCGGCTGCCGCATTTCGTGCTGGCGCAAGCGCTGGCGCTGGCCTCGGCGCTCGTTTTGCTCTGGTTCCTGCCCACTTTGCGCATTCATTTCGTGCCGAGAAGGCTGCGCTATCAGGCGGCGCACGCCAATGCGATGAAGCAGTTCCTGGCCCGCAACGTCCACCGCACGAGCGCGCGCACCGGCGTGCTCATCTTCGTCTCCGTTGCCGAGCGCTATGCCGAGGTCGTCGCCGACTCCGGCATCGACGCCAAGGTCGGCCAGCATGTCTGGGACGGCGTGGTGGGCGATCTGACCAAACATGCCGGCGACGACCGGCTGGCCGACGGCTTCGTCAAGGCTATCGGTACGGTCGGCGCGGTGCTCGCCGAGCATTTCCCGGTCACCGAAGGCGACACCAACGAGCTCGACGATCATCTCGTCGAAATCTGACTAGAGCATGATGCCGAAAAGTGTGAGGCGGTTTTCGGGCGACATCATGCTCTATCTCTTAGATTTAGAGACGGATTCAGATTTCAGGTCGATCGACCTGAAATCATCCGGCTCTTGACGCCTCGTCGGCGAACGCACCTTTCGCCTGTGCGAAAGCGAGGAGGTGTGTTGGCGGACTCTTTGCAATCGCCCGATGCGGGTTTATGGTTAACCAATCATGAACACGCTGACGATCGACATCCGGAAGGCAGAGCCGCGCGACGCGAGCGCCATCGCCGAAGTGCACCAGCAGGCCTGGCGCGGCGCCTATTCCGGCATCATCCCGCACCGCACGCTGACCTCGATGATCAACCGCCGCGGCGTCGACTGGTGGGCCAACGCGATTCGCCGCGCCGCCACCGTGCTGGTCGTCGAGATCGGCGGAACGGTCGCCGGCTACGCCACGATCGGCAAGAACCGCGCCCGCGAGCTCCGCCAGCAGGGCGAGATCTACGAGCTCTATCTGCGTCCGGAATATCAGGGCATCGGGCTCGGCAGCCGGCTGTTCAAGGCGGCCAAGGCCCGGCTCGCCGACCACGGCCTGCGCGGCCTGGTGGTCTGGGCGCTGGAGGACAATCACAACGCCCTGGCCTTCTACGCCGGCAATGGCGGCCGCGATATCGCCGAAGGCGTCGAGGTCTTCGAGCAGAAGGCGCTCAAGAAAGTGGCTTTTGTCTGGAATGACTGACGTCGCCTAGGTTACAATTCATCACAAACTGTGCGCTTCCATTGGCGTTCAGTGCCATTCGCCGCATTGCACCATGACGCTTCGCCCGCTATCGGTCTTGCAATCGAGAGAGGGACTTAGCCATGCGTATCGAAGCCGTGCCCACCGGAAAGAACCCGCCTGAGGACGTGAACGTCATCATCGAGGTGCCGATCGGCGGCGAGCCGATCAAATACGAGATGGACAAGGAGGCCGGCACCCTGTTCGTCGACCGCTTCCTGCACACCTCCATGCGCTATCCCGGCAATTACGGCTTCGTGCCCCACACGCTGTCGGGCGACGGCGACCCGATCGACGTTCTGGTCTGCAACACCCGCGCGCTGGTGCCGGGCTGCGTCATCAACGTGCGGCCGATCGGCGTCTTGATCATGGAAGACAATGCCGGCCAGGACGAGAAGGTGATCGCCGTCCCCTCGCCCAAGCTGACGCTGCGCTACGAGAACGTCACCGAATACACGCATCTGCCTGAGATCACGCGCCAGCAGGTGCAGCACTTCTTCGAGCACTACAAGGATCTCGAGCCCGGCAAATGGGTCAAGATCGAGGGCTGGCACGATTCCAAATACGCCAAGAAGATGATCGTCGACGCGATCGCCCGGGCCAAGGCAGCCAAGTAAAGGCTACCTAACGGCCTTCTCGCCGCCGGCCGCCGTGATCACCCCGACGATGATCAGCCCCGTCAGCACCAGCCGCACGCCGGCGCTGACGCCGAACGTGTTGAGCATGGTGAGCAGGAGCACCAGGAACAGGCCGGCGCCCCAGACGCCCGGCACATTGGCCTTGCCGCCGGCGACGGATGTGCCGCCGATGACCACGACCGCGATCGAGGCGAGCAGGTATTCGTTGCCGATATCGACATTGGCGCCGCGGAAATAACCGGCAAGCAGCGCCCCGTCGATGCCGCCCAGCGCGCCGCACAGCGTGTAGGTGAGGAAGCGGATGCGGCCGACATGGACGCCCGCGAGCCATGCGGCGCGGATGTTCTGGCCGATCGCCAGCACCGAGCGGCCGTAGATCATGCGCTGCAGCGCCAGCGCGGCGCCTATGGTGAAGACCACCGTCAGCATCGCCAGCACCGGAATGCCCAGCACCTGCCAGTTGGTGAAGTCGGCGAAGCCCGGCGGCGGCTTGATCTGCAGGCCGCGGCCATAGCTGATGTCGACCGACTGGATGATGAAGCTCGCCGACAGCGTCGCGATGATCGGCGGGATGCGCAGCGCCCAGATCAGCAGATAGTTGATCGCGCCGATCGCGGCGCCGCAGGCAAGTGCGGCAAGCAGACCGACGACGATCATGGCATCGCTGCCGCCCATCACCTTCATGGCGACCGCGCTGGCCAGCCCGATATTGGCCGGCAGCGACAGGTCGACATTGCCGGGTCCCAGCGTGATGACGAACATCTGGCCGACGCCGACGATGACGGTGAAGACGGCGAGCGAAAGCGCTGCCGTGACCATGCCGCCGGCGCCATAGCCGCCGGTGAAGGCAATCGTCGCCAGCCAGACGACCAGAGCGCCGACGAACGACCAGATCCAGGGTTTTTCAAGCAGCGTCCGCACCGAGGTCATCGCTCACCGCTCCCTGCGGCTGATCAGCACCCGCGCCGCCAGCACGATGATCAGGATCGCGCCGTTGGCGGCCACCTGCCAGTCGGGCGGGATGTGCATGAAGGTCAAGAGCGGCGAGGCGGCTAGCGCCAGCGTCAGCGCGCCGAGGACGGCGCCGATCGGCGACACGCGGCCGCCGACGAACTCGCCGCCGCCGAGAATGACGCCGGCGATCGAAAGCAGCGTATAGCCATTGCCGATATTGGCGTCGGCCGAAGTGGTGATGCCGATCAGCGCCATGCCGGACAGAACGCCGAACAGGCCGGTCAGCGCGAACAGCACGATCTTGGTCTTGAGCAGCGACCAGCCGGCGCGCCGCAGTGCCGCGGCGTTGCCGCCTGAGCCGCGCAGGATGACGCCATAGGACGTTCGCATCAGGCCGAAATGCACGACGGCGGCGATCAGCAGCGCCGCAAGGATCGGGAACGGAATGTAGGGCGGCTTGAACGACAGGATCGACAACAGCCAGTCCGGCGCCTTGCCCCCGGGCTTCGGCAGGACCAGGATCGCAAGCCCCTGCCAGACGAAGCTCATGCCGAGCGTCACCACGATCGAAGGCAAATTGCGCAGGTGGATCAGCGCGCCGAGCAATGCATAGACGCCGATCGAGCCTATGAGCACGAGAATGCCGATGAGCGGCGCGTCCCTCAGCCAGGTTGCGGTGACGCAGCCGACGAAGCCGACGAAAGTGCCGATCGACAGATCGAGTTCGTTGCCGGCGATGACGAACATCTGCGCGATCGTCGCCAGCGCGATCGGGATCGCCAGGTTGAGCATCAAGTTGAAGCCGAAATAGCTGATGGCGCGCGGGTTGAGCCAGGCAATCGCAATCAGCACCAGCGCCAGCGACAGCGCGGGAAGAAGGCCGCGCAGCATGCGCGCCCGGGCGGCGCTGCCGCGCGGCGAGGCTTTCGGAACGGTGCCGGGAGCGATCGCCGTCATCTCAGGCCGCATCGCCGAACGAGGACTGGATGATCTTTTCCTCCGTTAGCTCGTCGCGCCGCAGATTGGCGACGATGCGGCCGTTCTTGAAGACATAGACATGGTCGCAATTGTCGAGCTCTTCGGTCTCGGTCGTGTACCAGAGGAAGGTCCGGCCCTTTGCGGCCTCCTCGCGCACCAGGTCGTAGACCTCCAGCTTGGTGCCGATATCGACGCCGCGCATCGGGTCGTCCATCAGCACGATCTCGGCGTCGGAACCGAGCGCGCGGGCAAACAGCGCCTTCTGCTGGTTGCCACCCGACAGCGAATAGATATTGTTGTTCATGTCGGGCGTGCGGATGCCGATCTTCTTCTTCCAGGCCTCGGCAAGCTCGGCCTCGCGCTGCGGCGAGATCAGCACACCGCTGCGCAGCCGCGCCAGCGAGCGGATGCCGATGTTCTGCGCGATCGACCATTGCGAAAAGATGCCGTCCGACTGGCGGTCGCCGGCGACCAACGCCACCGGCGCCGTGACCTCGATGCCGGCCCTGGCGCGCGAGGCGGCCGAGAAGATCGCCAGCAAAAGATCTGTCTGGCCGTGGCCGGCAAGTCCCGCAAGACCGATGATCTCGCCTGCGCGCGCGACAAGCTCCTTGCCGTCCTGCTGCCTGGCCGGGCGTGCCTGCACCCTGAGCGCTCCTGGCTCGGTCTTCCGGGCCTCGGCGGCGGCTTTGTGATGTCCCTCGGCGCCGCCCATGGCCGCGACCAGCCTGTCGCGGTCGAACGCGCTCGCGGCATCGGCCGCGACCACCTTGCCGTCGCGCATCACCACGATGCGGTCGGCGTTCTGCAGCACCTCGCCCAGCACATGCGAGATCAGGATACAGCTGCCGCCGGCCGCCACGAAGCGGCGCACGAACGAAAGCAGCTGGCCCGCCGTATGCGCGTCGAGCGAGGAGGTCGGCTCGTCGAGGATGACCAGATGCAGCGGCTCGCGGGTCAGCGTGAAGGCGCGCGCCACCTCGACCATCTGCCGCCTGCCGATCGAGAGGTCGCCGGCGATGTCATCCGCCGAGATGCCGTGGTCCGGAAATATCTCGTTCAGCTTGGCGCGGATGAGGTCGGCGGCCCGGCGCCGCCAGCCGAAACCGGTGAGCGCAAGGTGGTTGATGCGGGTATTCTCGGCGACGCTGAGATTGGGGCAGAGCGACAGCTCCTGGAAGACGCAGCGTATGCCGAGCTCGAGCGCGCGCGCCACCGAATAGCTTGCTTCCTGATTGCCGCGCACGGCGATCTGCCCGCCATCCGGCCGCAGCGTGCCGGCTACCATATGCATGAGCGTCGACTTGCCGGCGCCGTTATGCCCGACCAGCCCCACGCATTCGCCGGCGCCGACATGGAAGTCGACGCCGTTAAGCGCCCGGACGGCGCCGAAATGCTTTTCGGCGCCGTCCAGTTTGACGATGTCTGCAATAGCCTGGAGCATCCTCAACTTTTACCCGGTTGGCGATGCAGGCAGCAACGCCCCGCCACTATTGCTTGATATTGGCCTTGATGGCGGCGATGGCGTCTTCCTGCGTGTATTCGTGCGTGGCGACGCCGCCTTCCTTGATCTTCGGCAGCGCGGCCTCGAAATCGTCCTGGGTGAAAGCGAGATAGGGCACCAGGAGGTCGTGCGGAATGTCCTTGCGTCCGTCGAGCACCTGCTGCGCCACCCAGAAGGCCAGCGTCGACACGCCGGGCGCGATCGAGGCCGACCAGGTCTTGTAGCCGTCCTTCTCCTTCTGCTCCTTCCACCATTTCAGCTCGTCCTGCCGGTTGCCCATGATGATGGTCGGACGCGGCTTGCCGGCCGCGGCGAAGGCCTGCGCGGCGCCATAGCCGTCGCCGCCCTGGTCGACGATGCCGACGACATCCGGTAGCGACGGCAGGATGGTCGCCACCGCCTTCTGCGCCGTCGTCTGGTCCCAGTCGCCCGTCACCGAACCGACGATCTTAAACTCCGGATGGGCGGCGACGCCTTCGAGGATGCCGGCATGGATGGCATCGTCGATCGAGGTGCCGGCGAGACCGCGGATCTCCAGCAGATTGCCGCCCTTGGGCTGGAATTTGGCCATCTGCTCGACTTCCTGCTTGCCCATGTCCTTGAAGTCGACGACGACGCGATAGGCGCAGGGCTCGGTCACGGTGCCGTCGAAGGAGACGACCACAATACCGGCGTCGCAGGCCTGTTTGATGGCGCCATTGAGCGCATCGGGCGAGGCGGCGTTGATGACGATGGCGTCATAGCCCTGCAGGATCAGGTTCTGCACCTGGGCCGCCTGGGTCGGCACTTCCTTGTCGGCGGTGGTGAAAACATCGGCCGCGGCGACAATCTTGTCGTCGACCGCCTTCTTGGTGACGATCGCATAGCTGTCGAGCATCGCCTGGCGCCAGGAATTGCCGGCATAATTGTTGGAGAAGGCGATCTTCTTGCCGCTGGTGTCGGCAAGCGCGGTGCCCGAGGCGAGCATCGCCGCGAATGCACCCAATACGAGCAGTTTCTTCATGTCGGTTCCTCCCGAGGTTGCTGCTATTGACGCGAAATCTCTGTTTTTTATCTATTGTCAGACAAATTCAGAGGAACCGCAAGCTGTCAACTCCAAAGCATTGGCACTGCCCGATCAACTTGCGGTGCGACGATTGAAAAGACGGCGACTCCTGGTCTAGGAACGCGGCAGGAGGCCAATGCATGGCAGTGACGCCGACCGTTTCTAAAGGCGCGCCCGGAATTCCGGCGCGCTGGACGTCAAGTGCCAAGAGTGGCGTCGGAACCGCGCTTTCGGCAAAAAGCCCGCTCTGGTTCACCACCAGCCACGGCATCCTGAACGAAATCTATTATCCGCACCTCGACAGCGCCTGCACGCGCGACCTAGGGCTGATCGTAACCGGCCCTGACGGTTATTTTTCCGAGGAGAAGCGCGATGCGGCCCACACCGTCGACCCTTTCGAGGACGGGGTGCCTGGCTACCGGCTGACCAACATTGCCACCGACGGCGCTTACCGGATCAAGAAGCGCATCGTTACGGATTCGAAACGACCCGTGCTGCTGCAGGAAGTGCATTTCAGCGCGATCAAGGGCTCGGCGGCCGACTATCGCGTCTATGCGCTGCTTGCGCCGCATCTCGTCAATGCCGGCATGGGCAACACGGCCTGGATCGGCGAGCACAAGGGGCAGCGTCTTCTCTTCGCCACAGGGCGCGGCGTCTCGCTGGCGCTCGCCTCCTCTTTGCCTTGGGGCGCCTGCTCGGCCGGCTATGTCGGCTTTTCCGACGGCTGGCAGCAACTGCACGATAACGGCGCGCTCGATCCTTCCTGTCATACAGCCGAAAACGGCAATGTCGCGCTGACCGGCGAGATCGGCTTTTCGGCCGGCAAGACGGTTGCCTTGCTGGCGCTCGGCTTCGGCGCTTCGCCGGAAGAAGCGGCGGATCTTGCCTTGGCAAGCCTGCAACAGGGTTTCGAGCCGGCCGCGAAGACCTATGCCGACAACTGGCGGATATTCCAGGCAGGGTTGGAAAAGCTCGACCGCCACGCTGCCTCGGGTTTGAACACCTACCGCGTCAGCACCGCAGTGCTGGCGACGCATCTGTCGGTAGCCAGGCCCGGCGCCGCCGTCGCCAGCCTGTCGATCCCCTGGGGTTTCAACAAGGGCGACGATGACCTCGGCGGCTATCATCTCGTCTGGCCGCGCGATCTGGTCGAGACGGCAGGTGGCTTCCTGGCGGCCGGGGACGACAGGCAGGCGCTGCAGATCCTCGCCTATCTGCGCTCGATCCAGCAGCCGGACGGCCACTGGCCGCAAAATTGCTGGTCCGACGGCACCGCCTATTGGCCGGGCATCCAGATGGACGAATGCGCCTTTCCGCTGCTGCTTGCAGACGCCTTGCGCCGCGCCGGCCATCTGCCGAAGTCGCAGCTCGCCGACTTCCTGGCGATGATCGAGAACGCCGCCGCCTATGTCGTGCGCAACGGCCCGGTCACCGGCGAGGACCGCTGGGAGGAGGACGCCGGCTACAGTCCGTTCACGCTGGCCGTGGAAATAGCTGGCCTGCTCGCCGCGGCCGACATGCTGGAAGTCTGCGGCAAAAATGAGCCGGCAAACTATCTGCGCGAGACCGCCGATTGCTGGAACGACCAGGTCGAGCGCTGGACCTATGTCACCGGCACGGAGGCAAGCGCCAGGGCTGGAACGGACGGCTACTATGTGCGCATCGCGCCGCCCGATAATGGCGGCGCCGCGTCTCCGAAGGACGGCTTCGTGCCGATTAAGAACCGGCCGCCGGGCGACACCGACAAGCCCGCCGAGGCGATCATCAGCCCGGATGCGCTGGCGCTGGTCCGCTTCGGCCTGAGGGCCGCGGACGACCCGCGCATCGTCAACACCGTCAAGGCGATCGACGCCGAGCTGCGCTGCGACCTGCCGCAAGGCCCGCTTTGGTACCGCTATACCGGCGACGGCTATGGCGAGCACGAGGACGGCGCGCCTTTCGACGGCACCGGCCGGGGGCGGCCGTGGCCGCTGCTCGCCGGCGAGCGCGCCCATTACGAGCTGGCCGCCGGCCGCAGGGAAAGCGCGGCGCAACTGCTTGAGACTTTCGAACGTTCGGCCGGCGTCGGCGGCCTCCTACCGGAGCAGGTCTGGGATCGCCCGGACATGCCCGACCGCGAGCTGTGGCTGGGCAAACCGTCCGGCAGCGCCATGTCGCTGGTCTGGGCGCATGCAGAGCACATCAAGCTGTTGCGCTCGCTGCGCGACGGCGCCGTCTTCGACCTGCCGCCGCAGGGCGTCGAACGCTACATCAAGGGCAAGACGGCCTCGCCGCTTAGGATCTGGCGCTTTAACAACAAGATCCGCTCCATTCCGGCCGGCAAGGCGCTGCGCGTCGAATTGTCGGCGCCCGGCGTCGTCCATTGGAGCAGCGATAAGTGGTTGACCGTGCAGGACAGCAAGACGACCGAGAATGCGTTCGGCGTTCACCTGGTGGATTTGCCCGTCATCCGCCTGCAGCCGGGAACCACCATCGTCTTCACTTTTTTCTGGCCCGGGGCGATGCGTTGGGAGAATGTCGACTTCAGCGTCGGCATTGACGCTCAATCGTGATCCAGCAGGGCCATTGTACTTCTCCTTCCTCAAGCAATCGGGATGAAACCATGCAGATCGGAATGATGGGACTGGGCAGGATGGGCGCCAACATGGTGCGGCGCCTGATGCGCGACGGCCATGAATGCGTCGTCTACGACATCAATTCGGCAAGCGTCGCCGGCATGGTCAAGGACGGCGCGGTCGGCGCCGCCTCGCTGGAGGAGTTCGTCGCCAAGCTCGCCAAGCCGCGCTGCGCCTGGCTGATGCTGCCGGCCGCGATCACCGGCAGGATCGTCGACCAGGTGGCGGCGCTGATGGAGCCGGGCGACATCATCATCGACGGCGGCAATTCCTATTACCATGATGCCGTCGACCAGGCGGCCAAGCTGGCGGTTAAGGGCATCAACTTCGTCGATGTCGGCACCAGCGGCGGCGTCTGGGGCCTCGAGCGTGGCTACTGCCTCATGATCGGCGGCCCCGATGACGCGGTGAAGCATCTCGATTCGGTCTTCGCCACGCTGGCGCCTGGCGCCGATGCGGGCGCCAATCCGCCCAAGGATGCCGGCACCGCGCCCTTCGGCTATCTCCATTGCGGACCGAGCGGCGCCGGCCATTTCGTCAAGATGGTGCATAACGGCATCGAATATGGCGTCATGGCCGCCTATGCCGAAGGCATGAACATCCTGAAGTCGGCCAATGCCGGCAAGCGGTCCAGGATCGCGGACGCCGAGACCAGCCCGCTGGAAAACCCGCAATACTATCAGTTCGACATCGACCTGCCGCAAGTCGCCGAGGTTTGGCGGCACGGCAGCGTCATCGGCTCCTGGCTGCTCGATCTCACCGCCGGCGCGCTGAAGAACGACCCGGCGCTTGCCCAGTTCGGCGGCCGTGTTTCCGATTCCGGCGAAGGGCGCTGGACGCTCAAAGCGGCGATCGACACCGGCGTCCCGGCGCCGGTGCTGTCCTCGGCGCTGTTCGACCGCTTCTCCTCGCAAGGCGAATCGCAATTCGCCGACAAGCTTCTGTCCGCCATGCGCTATGCCTTCGGCGGCCATGTCGAGAAGCCGAAGACCGGCGCGTGAGGGGAGAGACTGCATGAGCCAGGAGAGGTCCGACACGCTGGTGCTTTTCGGAGCGACCGGCGACCTTGCGCACAAGAAGATTTTCCCGGCGCTCTACCAGATGGTCGCCAAGGGCACGCTGAGCGAGCCGGTGATCGGCGTCGCCTTCGAGCCTTGGGACCTCCCCAAGCTGGTGGACCGAGCGCGCGACGGCATCGTCACCGCGCTTGGCCGTGTCGACGACAAGGTCTTTTCCAAGCTCGCCTCGCTGCTGCGCTATGTCAGTGGCGACTACCGCGACGGCGCGACCTTCGAGAAGCTGAAGACGGCGCTGGGTTCCGCGCAGCGGCCGCTGCACTACATGGCCGTTCCCCCGACTATGTTCGAGACGGTCGTGCAAGGACTGGAGCAGTCCGGCACCGCGCGCGGCGCGCGGCTGATGGTGGAAAAGCCGTTCGGCCACGACCTGCAGTCGGCGCGCTGGCTCAACCGCGTGCTGCATCTGGTGTTCGACGAGCAGTCGATCTACCGCATCGACCACTATCTCGGCAAGGAAGCGATCCAGAACCTGCTCTATTTCCGCTTCGCCAACTCCTTCCTCGAGCCGATCTGGAACCGCAATTTCGTCGAGAGCGTGCAGATCACCATGGCCGAGGATTTCGGCGTCGAGGGCCGCGGCAAATTCTATGACGATGTCGGCTGCATCCGCGACGTGATCGAGAACCACCTGCTCAACATCCTGTTGCTTCTGGCCATGGAGCCGCCGGTCGGCCGCTCGGCCGACGACCTGATCGACGAGAAGGTGCAGGTGCTGCGCGCCATTCGCACGCTGACCAAGGACGATGTCGTGCGCGGCCAGTTCGACGGCTATCTGGCCGAGCCGGGCGTCAGGCCCAACTCCCCGGTCGAGACCTTCGCCGCGGTGCGCTTCTTCGTCGACACCTGGCGCTGGCGGGACGTGCCTTTCTTCATCCGCGCCGGCAAGAACATGCCGGTGCACGCCACCGAGGTGGTCGTGCGTATGAAGCGGCCGCCGCTCGACGTCTTCGACCCCATCAAGCCGGGCGACGCCAATTATGTGCGCTTCCGCATCGACCCGCAGGTGGCGATCTCGATCGGCGCCCAGCGCAAGGTCGCCGGCGACGACATGATCGGCGAGCAGGTGGAGCTGACCGCGCTCGACGACACCAAGGGCGACATGCCGCCCTATGAGCGGCTGATCGGCGACGCCATGAACGGCAACGGCCAGCTGTTCACGCGCCAGGACGCGGCCGAGCTTGCCTGGCGCATCGTCGGCCCGGTGCTGGGCGACACCGCGGCGCCGGCAATCTATGCCCCCAAGACCTGGGGGCCGGTCGATGCCATGAACGGCTTCGGCCCACCCGATGGCTGGATCAATCCGAGCAAATAATTTTCGGGGAGGACGGGATGGCGAAGGCAGCAAAGAAAGCGGCGGCGACCGGCGATCCGATCGTGCTCACCGTCGATGTCGGCGGCTCGCATGTGAAGATCCTCACCAGCGCAGGCGGCGAGATGCGCCGCGTCGCGTCCGGACCGAGCCTGACCCCGGACCAGGTCGTCTCGTCGGTCAAGAAACTGGCCGAAGGCCTGGACTACGACGTCATCTCGATGGGTTATCCCGGCCCTGTGCGCGACAACAAGCCCTCGCTCGATCCCTTCAATCTCGGCAAGGGCTGGAACGGCTATGATTTCACCGCCGCTTTCGGCAAGCCGGTGAAGCTCGTCAACGACGCGCTGATGCAGGCGATCGGCAGCTATGACGGCGGCCGCATGCTGTTCCTCGGCCTCGGCACGGGCCTGGGCGCCGCCATGATCATCAAGAATGTCGGCCAGCCCATGGAGCTCGCCCATCTGCCCTACAAAAGGGGCGCGACTTTCGAGGATTATGTCGGCGAACGCGGCCTGGTGAAGCACGGGAAGAAGAAGTGGCGCAAATACGTTTTTGACGTTGTCGACAGGCTTCGCGCCGCCTTGCAGCCTGACTATGTCGTGATCGGCGGGGGCAATGTCGACAAGCTCGATCAATTGCCTGAAAAGTCCCGGCGCGGCGACAACACTCGCGCTTTCGAGGGTGGATTTCGTCTGTGGCGCGACAAGGCGCTGGTCGTCTGACATAGTTACATTTCAGTATAATTGTTCAAAACAGCGTGTATTGACTCGACAAAACGTTGCGCCGCGCAGATTTGCCGACTAGGAATTCGCCGGCCTGCGGCCCCTGCGGCTTCCCGAATTCGCAACAACGCTCGCAGCGCTTCGACAGTATACCGCGAAAACCGGATCGTTTTCGCGACCTTGCGGCAGAAATGGAGGGACTACGTGGACGAGGACACCAGCACAGCCAGGGAAATCGACCTGCTCGAGCTCACCGCTCATATCGTATCGGCCTATGTCGCCAAAAACCGCCTGCCTGCTTCGGACCTGGGCGGACTGATCGCCAGCGTTGCCTCTTCGATCGGCGGGATCAGCCAGCCGGTGGAGCCCGCGGCGCCCCCGCCGGTCCCCGCCGTCAATCCCAGGCGTTCGGTGACGCCGGACTACATCATCTGCCTCGAGGACGGGAAGAAGTTCAAATCGCTGAAGCGCCATATCGGCGTGCATTTCGGCCTGACGCCGGAGGCTTACCGCACCAAATGGGGCCTGCCGGTGGATTACCCGATGGTCGCTCCCAACTATGCGGCGTCGCGCTCGCAGCTCGCCAAGTCGATCGGCCTCGGCCGCAAGGCCGAACCGGAGCCGGCGAAGCCTGCCAGGGGCAGGAAGGCCAAGGCCCCGGCCTGAAATAACGCCCCTGCACCAATGGTTTAGCGAAGCCTGCCGAGGAATCAGCCTTGGCAGGCTTCCTGCTTTTATGGCTTGGATACCGTTCCACCAGGCAATTCCAGGAAAGCGATACGGAATTGCGTCAAAACAGGACGGGCGGTCTGTTTAAAAAGGATGAACCGCTTGGGACATGGTCATGAACTACGCCAGGATGGTGATCGAGAAGGAAGCGCCGGAGGAATACGGCTACGAGCGCATCCGCTACAACCTTTCCGAAAGCTCGATCGCAGACCAGAAACTCTCCGACATCGGTCTCGCGCTGCCCGACCTCACGCTGTTCTATGGCGAGCATCGCGGCGACAAGGAATTGCGGGCGCTTATCGCCGGGCAGGACAGCGGTCTTTCCCCCAATGACGTGCTGGTGACCGCTGGCGCGGCCGGCGCGCTGTTCATCATCGCCACGTCGCTTCTGTCGGCCGGCGACCATCTCGTGGTCGTGCGGCCGAACTACGCCACCAATATCGAGACACCGAAGGCGATCGGCTGCGCCATCTCCTATATCGATCTCGATTTCGACGAGGGCTTTGCCGTCGACATCGATCGTATGAAAGCGGCGCTGCGGCCGAACACCAGACTGATCAGCGTCACCTGCCCGCACAACCCGACCGGCACGATGATGACACGCGCCGATCTCGACGCGCTAATTGCGCTTGCCGAAAGCCGCAAATGCCGGTTGCTGGTCGACGAGACCTATCGCGACCTCTCCTATGGCGCCCGGTTGCCGTCGGCGGCCTCGCTCAGCTCCGCCGCCATCAGCGTCTGCTCGCTGTCCAAAGCGTTCGGCATTCCGGGCATCCGCATCGGCTGGCTGATGACCCGCGATCCGCAATTGCAGGAAACCTTCCTCGCCGCCAAGGAGCAGATCGGCATCTGCGGCAGCGTCATCGACGAGGCGATCGCCCGCGCCACGCTCGAACGCCGTGATACCTTCCTCGCCTCGCTGCTGCCGGAAATGGCCAGGCGCCGCGACATCGTTCAATCCTGGATCGACGGCGAGCCTCTGGTCGACTGGGTGCGGCCGCAAGGCGGCGTCGTCGGCTTTCCGCGGCTCAACGTCGATGCCGGCTTCGACCTCGACAGGTTCTATACCAGGCTGCTGGAGGAATACGGCACCTATGTCGGCCCCGGCCACTGGTTCGAGATGCCGAAGCGTTTCTTCCGCCTCGGCTTCGGCTGGCCGAAAGAGGCGGAATTGCGCGGCGGGCTGGAAGCCATCTCGGCCGCTTTGAGAGGCTGAACGCCCTCACCAGGGCAGAGAATTTCGATTTTGTTAGATCAAGCGCGGATTTTTTACGCGCATGGCAAGACGAACTGGGCTAAAGGGTTGCGGCCGGACCAGCGCCCACCGTGGAAGTGCCCCGCCGGCCATCGTCGCAAAGGGGCCCTCGAACCATGACCGTCGAAGCAACGTCACCAGACCAGCGTTACGCCGCGTTCAGGCACCGCCCGTTCCTCAGCTATTGGACGGCGCGCTTCCTCACCACCTTCGCCACCATGATCGTGTCGGTCGCCGTCGGCTGGCAGGTCTATGATTTGACGCGCGATCCGTTCGACCTCGGCATTGTCGGCATCGTCCAGTTCCTGCCCTCGCTGCTCCTGGTCCTGGTCACCGGCGTCGTCGCCGACCGCTTCGGCCGCCGGCTGATCATGACGCTGGCGACCCTGGTCGAGGCCGGCTGCGCCTTGGCCCTGCTGCTTCTGACGCTGCGCGGCCTGACCAGCCCGCTGCCGATCTTTGCCGTACTGGTGATGTTCGGCATTGCCCGCGCCTTCTACGGCCCCGCCTCGTCCTCGCTGTTCGCCAATCTCGTGCCGCAGGAAGATTTCGCCAACGCGATCGCCTGGAACTCGTCGGCCTGGCAGACGGCGACCATCGTCGGCCCGGTCGCCGGCGGCCTGCTCTACGGCGTGTCGGCGGAAGTCGCCTACGCCACCGCCGCGGTCCTGATGCTCGCCGCCGGGCTGCTCATCTTCACCATCCCGAAGCCCGCCCAGCAGACGGCCACCGACAAGCCGACGATGCAGACGCTGTTTGCCGGCTTCGGCTATATCTGGGGCGAGAAGATCGTGCTCGGCGCGATCTCGCTCGACTTGTTCGCCGTGCTCCTGTCGGGCGCCTCGGCGCTGCTGCCTGTCTATGCGCGCGATATCCTCCAGCTTGGCCCCTGGGGACTTGGCCTGCTGCGCTCGGCGCCTGGCATCGGCGCCATCTGCGTCGCCGTCTGGCTCGCCGGCCACCCGATCCGCAACCATGCCGGCAAGATCATGCTGGGCTTCGTCGCTTTGTTCGGCGCCTTCACGGTGCTGTTCGGCGTCTCGACCATCACCTGGCTGTCGATCGCGGCGCTCGCTCTGCTCGGCGCCACCGACATGTTCAGCGTCTATATCCGCGAGACGCTGATCCAGCTCTGGACACCGGACGAGGTGCGCGGCCGCGTCAACGCCGTCAACCAGGTCTTCGTCGGCGCCTCCAACGAGGTCGGCGAGTTCCGCGCCGGCACCATGGCGGCGCTGATCGGCACGGTTCCCGCCGTGGTGATCGGCGGCATCGGCGCCATCGCCGTCGCCGGCCTATGGGCCTATCTGTTCCCGGCGCTGCGGCAGGTAAGGCATTTGAACAGCCGCAACTGATTGGGCGCCAGCCCTAAGCCGCGGCTCCGACGCCTGGGCGAGGCAGCTTGCGCCAATATTCGCAACCGCCTTCATCGGTTGACCGATCGCCACACCCACCAAAGCTGCACTCCTGGGCAACGTGAATGGTTTCACGGTGCGACCGCTCCCGTTTGTTATTATCCGGCCGGCGAGTAATGCGGCGACAATGGGGGCAGGCTTATGTTTCATTCCAGACGCATGTCCTGGTCAGTTCTTGTCTTGGCCAGGTTGATTGTCCTGCTTGTCACGCTAATGGCCTGGCCAATCAGCGGAGCGAAGGCGCAGGAAGTGGAGACGGTTCGTGTCGCCACTTTCAACGCCTATCTGCTTTCTCCGATCTTCAAATGCGCCAATCCGAATTTCGCGGACTGCCTTGTGCAGATTCAGGGTCAGACCGAAAAGCAGGCTGAGCATCTGGCCGACACTATCCTGAAGGATACTGACCGCTTCGATATAATCGCCATTAACGAGGCGTGGGATGAGGACGCCAAGCAGATCCTCATCGACAAGCTCAAGCCCGTCTATCCGAATTATGTCCGCAAGATCGACGCCGCGCTGCTGAAGGTGCGACCGCAGGCTATTGCCGACGCAATCGCCGATCTTGATCCGGCGGCTGCCGTGGCGATCTATGGCGAGCCGGTCGAAAAGATCGACGGCGAGGACAGCGGTCTGATGTTGTTTGCCAAGAAGGATTTCAAATTCCTGCCGCTGCCCGACGACAGCTTCAAATGGGGCAGAAACGACGGCGAGACGCTGGATGCGGTGACCGACGAGGTCGGCTTCACCCTCTACGACCATTGCGGCGGTGTCGACTGCCTGTCGGGCAAGGGCGCGGCGATCGTGCGGTTGCTGCATTTGCCTTCGCAAAGCAACTACACAGTCGTTTTCACCCACATGCAGGCTGATTATTTCGACAAGAGTCCGCCCGAGCTGCACGCCGGCGCGCGCGATGCGCAGTTCGACCAGATTGAGAAGCTGATCGAGACGACGCTGTCGCCACTGACGCCCGCGCAGCGCAAGCGCGAGCGCGTGCTGGTGATGGGCGACATGAACGTGCCCCTTTTCCACCAACCGACGGGCGAATGGGCGCGCCGTTTCGCCACCCCCGGCACATACTGGACGTCGCAGCATTACGACAGCTGGGCGACGACTAACCGCGCCGATGACGGTATCTCCAACTCCATCGACAACGAGCGCTACGACTACATCCTCGCCGCGCCGAGGCCTTATCTAAGCGGCGGCATCGAGGGACCGATCTGCGTTCAGCACGTGACCATCCCGCTCGATTTTGCCGACCTCGAAAGCGACCACAATCTGCTGACCGCCGACCTCAACCTGGGCAATAATTTTTGCAGCCCTTCTATCGCCTATCCGGTCAATCTGACCGCGAAGAAGGGCTCGGACGGCAAGCCGCAAGCTGAAGAACTGATCGACTTCAGGAACGGCCAGGACGTTACTCAGATCCGCTATCCGGGGTCCATGCAATGGTTCCATGTCGTGCGCCAGGACGCCGGCAGCTATTCGATCGGACCCGACAGTCCGGACGTCAACATCGATATCTTTCGGCCCTCCAACATGACGAAGCCGATCTCCAGCTACTATGGCAGCACCAGGATCGTGCACGACGGCGAGCATATTTTCACCGTCCACACCTATGCGCTGCCGAAGGAGTTCTTCATCCGCGTCACCGGCAAGGACCGCAAGTGGCAGGGCAATTATGCGCTCCTGGTCCGCCGCCACACATGTGCCACGAAGGAAGAGGCCTGCCCCCTGCAGCCGGGCGAACCTCCGCAGTTTGCGACCCTCACCGAGGCCGGCAGCCTGCTGGGCAGCCAGGATGAGGCGTGGTTCCGTTTCGATGTCGTCGGGCAGGCCGACAGCGGCGCCGACCAGACCGTCACCCTGACGGCCGATGGTCTGCCCGATCCGGCGGGCTACAAGGCTACACTGGAGGAGTTCGACGATCCGCACGGCGGCGAGCCACCGATCGCGGTCTCCGGCACCAGCCGCATCATCAGCGGCGCCATGGGCGGCGGCACGCATGGCTATCTCGTCATCCGCCAGGCGGCGGCAGGAAGCCAGGCCGTGCGGGTGCGCGCCTCGATGCAGACCACTGTGCGCAATCTGGAACTGAAGGCGCTGATCTGCGAGGACGAGACCAATCCCGAATTCGGCTCCGACGACATCTTCGCCCAGCTGTCGCTTGACAGCCGCACCATCCGCTTCCCGGCTTCCGGCGAGGTCGAATTCGACTGCGACGACTCTGCCGATCAGAAGGACTGGGCGGCGCGATTCGGCAGCTCTCAGCTCACATTTGTCGACCGCGCCGGGCTGAAGCTGTTTGAGCAGGACGACACCAGCCCGGACGATCCCAGCCACGTCAGAGAGTTTCCGGACCTGCCGGCCGGTGCCAGCTCGATCGACGGCGTGCGCAACCCGCTGATCTGGAATTTCGAAGGCGGCCGCTACCGGCTCAACTACGAGCTGAGGATGAGGAAGAATGAACCGGCGGCAGCAGCGCCGTAATCCAGCTCGTCCGGTCCGTCACCTCCACGCGATAGCCGATGCCGCGCCTGGCGGGCGATCAGCGGCGAGATGAGGCGCGGTCCCGAGTTGAATTGCCACCACGGTGCAGGTCACGCACTCGCAACCGCTGCGATCGCTCCACTTGCAGTTCACTATCCCGAAAAGCCCACGCTGACGCCGCGCTGGCGAAAATAGGCCTGCATCAACTTGCGACCGGCGCGGTTGTTCTGCACCAATCTGGCCGGATCGAACACAGCCTGCTTTTTCCCCTCTCGTGCCAGCGCCGCCTTGAGTGTCGCGATATGCGCATCGAGGTCGGCATTGTCCGCTCGGAGTGAGGCATAGATATTTTCGGTCGCCTCGGCCAAGGTCAGTTCGCTCACAGTGTCGTCCCTTTGCTTGATTGCGCGGTGGCTTAGCACAGATTCGCGGCTCATCGATACCAATGAGATTGTCAGTGCAAGGGGCCGCTGGTTGGTGCCATGTTGTCCAGCAATCGGTGGCATCCTCGCTATCGCGGTTTGCGGCATGGTGAGCCTATCTGTCCTCGGCGCAACGTCAGGTGCGGCACCTGGACGGCCGCAACTTGATCGGGCGCCGGCCACCAGATTCGACGTTTGCCGCTATCGGCACCCGCCGGCAACGAACGATATGGGCCGTGAGCGGACTGGCTCTACAGAGGCTCTTCAAAAGGAGACGCCTATTTTTTGCTAATCCGGGAGCCGTACTTCGCATTCTCGCATAAGCCAGGGATCACCATGGGCCATGAGCTTTCCCTGGTCGACAAGGGCCACGATACGGGTCAGCAGCATCAGGTCGCCGACTTGGATATATGGCTCCATATTGTGTCCCATGGTCTCGGCGATGACGCGTGCAACCTTGCGCCAATCCTTGCTGGCCCGCTCTAGAAGCAGCTCATCGAAGACATCTACAGGCGCCGAGACGAGCCCGGAATCGGCGACGATGCGGAACGGTGCGTTTTCGGATTTCAAGCTCCACCAGCGTCGCGCGGCCTCCTCTCGTTCCTGGCTCGTCATCGCGCGCTCCGTGCCGAACAACAAGGCGAGCTCCGTTTCGCTCATGAGCGAAACGGCCTGCGTGGGGTTCGACAGTCGCGGCTTGCCGTCGGGCCGCGTCAACGGCATTTGCAACCCGGTGACGTCGATGATGTCGTAGGGGCGGTCGCCGAGGTGATCCACCAGGGCCAGGAAGAAAGCATGCTCCTGGGCACTATGGCGTCCGACCCAGACGACGAGGCGGTCCGAGGTCGACATGATTTGATTCCAGAAACCGTCGAAATCGACGTCGTACTCGTCATACTCGTCGTATATCGAGGCCCACCAGCGCGCTCGCGCCGAAGACTCCGGGGAATCAATTGGGCCGCAGCTGAGATTGTCGGGAAAACTGATCACATCGTCGGTACGCCCGCTTGAGCGGATCGCCCGGCGAAGCGAACCACCCGCCGAATGGCCGGGCGCGATGTGCAGTATGCCGCTGCGCCACCTGTACGTTCCGTCGGCGTTCAGATCCCTTTTGAAATAGTCGGTGCGGGAAAGCGTGACATGGACGACCAACCGTCCATCCGACTGTAGTAGCCGGTAGTTGGAAGTTTGGCCGGACGACCATTGGGCGGCGAAGCGGACTTCTTCATTCCCGGAGGTCAAGCCTTGGATCTCTGCCAGTTCACCGCTGGAACCATCGATGGCACACACGACGAGGTGACCATCGACACTCTTGATCTCGATCGTCGCGGTCGTGTGCCGGTCGTTCCCAGCAATCCAGCGACCAACAAAATCCTCCATCGGCACGACCTTGATCCTCTCGATTGCTCAAATACAGATTAGCTCAGCCGTCGCGCGGATGCACCTGGCGTGCCCGTTGTCGATCGAGAGAGGCAACTCGTGCAATGACCCGAGTGCAGGCGCAAAGCTGTCGTCCGTGCCTTGGCAGGCATAGGTTGTCCTCGGGTTAAGCCGGCCGTTCATGGCAATCGGCCACCGCCCTACCCCACCGCCGGCCTGCCAAAAATCAGCCCCAAAAACTCGCCCAGCCAGCGCTTGAGGTGCATGTCCCAGATCAGCCGGCCGCCGAGATGGTCGCGGCCGGGCTGGGCGCCGGGCAGTTCGAAGCGATGCGCGCCGCGCACCACCCAGCGCTGCATCATCACCCTTGTCAGCTCGCCATGGAACTGGATGCCCCAGGCATTCTCGCCGTAACGAAACGCCTGGTTGGGATAGGTTTCCGCCGTCGCCAGCAGCGTCGCTTCCTTCGGCAGCGAAAAGCCCTCGCGGTGGAACTGGTAGACCATCTCCGGCCAGTGCAGAAGCTTCTTGCCGGCTTCGGTCGCCTTCAGCGGATACCAGCCGATCTCGACCAGGCCATCGCCATGGCCCTCGACCTTGCCGCCGAGATGGTTGGCGAGCATCTGTGCCCCGAGGCAGATGCCGAGGAACGGCCGGTTCTCCTTGAGCGGGATTTCCAGCCAGTCCGTCTCGCGGCGGACGAACTCGTCCTCGTCATTGGCGCTCATCGGGCCGCCGAAGATAACCGCGCCGGCATGACCGTCCAGCGTGCAGGGCAATTCGTCGCCCAGTGGCGGACGGCGGATGTCGAGGTCGAAACCTTCTTCCAGAAGCATATGGCCGACGCGGCCGGGGCTCGAATTCTCCTGATGCAGAACGATCAGGATTTTTGGTCTCGGCCTCGGTCTGGGTGGCATGGAAGGCGAAGGATCCTGTTATTCGTCGCTCGATTCGCCCCGCGCGCCGGGCACCTCGGCCGCCGCCTTGCGGCGCGCCTCGATGCGGTCGCGACGCTCGACGCCAATCAGCTCGGCGACCCGCCAGACCGTGTTGTCCTCGAGCTCGTCAAGCTCGCCATCGGCATAGACGATTTCCCACATCAGGCCGATGAAGGCCTTGCGCGCCTCGGCGTCGAGGTCGCGCTTGAGCACGCGGGTGAAGGCGTAGAGGTCGATCGCCTCATTGTCGGCGCGCTCGCCGGCCGCCGCCAGCGCATCGAGCTCCTTGCCGCTGACCGAATAGGTCTCGGCCAGGATCTGCTTGAACCGTTCCCATTCGACGTCCTGGCGCACGCCGTCGGCGTTCATCACATGATAAAGCAGCGCCGAAGCCGCGACGCGCGGATCGTCGGCGCTCGGCTTGGCCTCGCGCCCGGCCGGCAGATCCCTCAGGAACGACAATACGCGCTCGAACATCGATGTTTTTTCCCTGCCCACCAAACCGGTCCCAGAACACAGCCTCAGAACAAACGAAACCGGCGCGGCGATTTTTCCGCTTCTTCTTCCGGCGCGACACCAGGATCATCCGGCAGAGGCGGCAGCTCCGAACCCTGCCGGATGCCTTCCGCCTCGCCGGCTGCATCGGCAGCCGCCATGTCTTTCTCGCCGCCATTCGCCGGCGCCGGCTTCTGCGCCGGGGCGTCGGGGACGATGTCGATCGCCTTGCCGTCCGCCGCGGGCGCGGCTGCGATCGCCGGCACCGGGAGATCGGTCTCGCTGTCGATCAGCTGGCCAAGCCGCTCCATCGGCGCGCGCCAGGTGAAGGCGTCGAGCTTGCCGGTCACCGGCGACACCGGCGCCCAGCGCTCGGAAATGACGCCATCCGCCACCCAGGCCGGATCGCGCGGCGCGCGCACCGCCTTCGACAGCAGTTGCCGCACCTTGCCCTGGTCGCCGGTCTCGGCTTCCTCGATATCGGCGAGCAGAAGATAGGCGCCCTCGCGACGATCCATGCGGATCGCGGCCTCCGCCTCGCGCCGCGCGGTGGCGAAATCCTGCGCGTCGAGCGCCGCGCGCGCCACGGCCATCGCCGACTCGGCATGGTTCCTCTTCAATTCCTGCAGCTTCTTCGCCCGGTTGAGGCGGTCGAGCACGGCGTCGCCCGGCCTGGCATGTGTATAGAGCTCGGCGATGTCGGGATGCGGCTCGGCCTTCCAGGCGGCCTCCAGGATCTTGGAGCCCTTGCGCACGTCGTTTTGCCGGATAACCATGTCGGCCGCAATCACCGCGGCCGGCGCGAAATCCGGCGCCAGCTTGTTGGCTTCGAGCGCCGCGGTGCGGGCCGCGTTCGGGTCGCTGTCGACCAGCGCCTGCGCCTTGGCGGTGAGCAGCACGGCGCGGCGGCGGTTGGCGGCGTCGCGCTCGATCTGCCTGGTCGATTTCTGCGCCTCGACCAGCTTCAGCGCGCCGTCCCAGTCGCCGCGTTCGGTGAGTTCCTCCAGCGTCGATTCCGCCGCCCAGGCAAGCTGCGGCGCCACCGCCGCGGCGCGGCCGGCATAGTGACGCGCGGCATTGCGGTCGCCGAGGCGCTCAGCCTCCAGATAGAGCCCGCGCAGGCCAAGCAGCCGCATCTCGGGATCGTCGAGCATGCGCTCGAACTTCTCCCGCGCGCCTTCATGGTCGCCTTCGAGCAGCGAGGCCTGGGCGTCGAGCAGGTTGATCAGCGGCTCCTGGTCGGAATTGATCAGCTTGGCCGCCTCCTTGGTCTTCTTGCGCGCCAGCGCGCCGTCGCCGGCGCCGGCGGCTATCATGCCCGTCGACAGCGCCTGATAGCCGCGGTCGCGGCGGCGCACCCGGAAATAGCGCGAGATCGTGTAGGGACTGTTCCACAGCGACTTGATCAGCCACCAGACGATCATCACCGCGGCCACAACGGCGACGATCGCCACCGCCGCCACCATCAGCGTGACCTGGTACTGGTAGCCGCTGAAGGTGACGAGCATCTCGCCCGGGCGGTCGGCCAGCCAGGCAAAGCCGAGCCCAAGCGCGAAGACGACGGCGAGGAAGACGAGGAGGCGGATCATCTTGTCTCCTTAAGCCTTCGTCGCGCCGGCAATCAGCGCTTCGAGCTGCTTTTCGACCTCAAGCCGCGCCTTCAGTTTGCCGGCAAAATCGGCGCCGGCCGCCTTTGCCGTGTCCGGCAGCGTGTCATATTCGCCAAGCGCCTTGGCGTAGTCGCCCTGGTTGACCGCGACTTCCATGCGCGCCACGGTTTCCGGCACGCCCGTGCCTTCGACGGCGCCGACCGGCCGCACCTTGACCAGCGATTCCGCGCTCGACACCAGGCTCTGGAAGAAGCCGGCATTCTGGTCGGCCGGCTGTGCCGCCTCGACCATGGCGTTGGCGGCGGCATCGGCCTCCGCAGCGATGGTGGCGCGGGTCGGCACGCCCTTTTCGGCATAGGAGCGCAGCGCCGCGAGCTCGGGCGCGTCAGGCGCGATCGCCGCGAAGGTGTCGAGCTCGGTCGCGAAGGGCGCACCGCGGTCGAGCGCCGACTTCAGCGCCGAGGCGGCGATCGCCAGCGCGATCTTGGGTTGCGAGGCTTGCGCCTCGATCTTGCCGGAAAGCTGCGACACCGACTGCTCCAGCGCCGCCACCCGGCCGTCCTCGGCCTTGGCCGCGTCACCGGCCGATTTCACCAGCGCGTCGAGCCCGGCGATCTTCTCGTTGAGCGGAGCGAGATCGACGGGCGCCGCATTGCCGTTCTTCTGCAGCTCGGCAATGCTCGTCTCGATCTGGCCGACCTTGTCGCCGAGCGCCTTGAGCGCGGCGCCGTCGCCGCCTTGTCCGGCCGAGGATTTCAGCGCCGCGACATCGCCCTTGACCTGATCGAGCGCCGAGGACAGGCCGTTGACCTTGGCCGAGGCCGCCCCGGTGCCGCCGCTTTCCTTCAGCGCCGCGATCTCGGTTTTCAGCGAAGCAATCTCGCCATTGACGCCATCGAGCGACTCCCCGCCCGGTCCCGACGAGCCGAGCAGGCCGACCGCTTGCAGCAGGCCAGCGCCGGCAAGCGCGATCACGCCGCCGACGACGCCCGCAGCGATGGCGTTCACGCCGGTTCTGCGTGGTGGCTGCGGCACGCGATCCTCGCTCCTCGTTTCGCCTGGCCTCGATGCCGAGGCGCCGGCGCCAGGCGCGGATGCGTCCTCAAAATTGTAGTCGAAGCCCTTGGGCTGGCTCTTCGGCACATCGGACCCGCCGGGATATGGCGCCTCCGGCTCGTTCTTGACGGTCTCTGATTTATCGGCAGTTGCCTGCGCGGCGTCGCTATGCTCCCACGGCTCGATATCGGCCTGCTCGGCATGAATCGGCTCTTCCGGCGCCTCCGGCTGCGAAGCCGCGGCGGCCTCTTCCGCCTTTGCTTCATCCGTCTGCGCCGTCTTGGCCTCGGCCTTGGCGGCATCCTCGTCGGTGATTCGCGAGACGGCGCCGGGCTCGAGTTCGATGGTCACCGGCTCGCGCCGGGTCTTCGAATGTCGCATCTTCGGCGTCTTGACCATGCTTTGGGCTCCGCGAACTGGCTTGAGGATGGTTCAAAGGGTCCAGGGGATGCTCTAGCACATCACCAAGCGGTGAAAAGGGGCGGTGTGATGACGCGGCCTAGCGCGGTTGCGACAAAAGCGCGAGCAACGCGTCTTCCTCGGGCTTGGATGCGATGCCGATCCTGTTACCGGCAAACCCTTCCAGCGGCTCGGCGACACGGGCCGAGAGCGCCAGGAATTCCGTCTTCTCAAAGAGATGCCGCAGCGTTGGCCGCGCAATCAGGCTGGCCAGCGCGGCGCTGGCCTTGGCCGAATAAAGCAGCGCGGCCTCTACCGGCCGGCCCGACAGGCGGGCGACCACATCGGCATCGCCATAGTCGACACCTGTCGTGTCGTAGGTCTCGATCGCCTGGACATGCACGCCAGCCGCCGCCAACCGCCGCTCGAACCCCGGGAAGCGGACGCGGCCGCACAGATAGACGAGTGCCTTGCCGGCAAGGCCGCCGGCGATGGCATCGGCCAGCGCCTCGGCGTCGCCCGCACCTTCCGTGACGGAGAGAAATCCCGCCGCGCGGCAGGCTTCCGCCGTCCGTTTGCCAACCGCGTGGCAAGGCAGGCGCGCAAGCGCCGCGATCAGCGCCTTCGGCGCATGCCGCACCGCATTGGCGCTGGTGACAATGACCGCGACGCTATCGGCGCCGATGCTCGCCTCGACCGGCAATGCGCTCGTCTCGGTCAGCGGCAGCAGGACAGGCTGAAATCCGAGGGCTTCGAGGCGCCGTGCCGTGCGCGACGCGCCAGGCTCCGGCCTCGTCACCAGGACGCGGACCATGTCAGGCCCAGCCGTCGAAGAATGTCGCACCGGCCCTGGCGCGGACCGTGCGCGCCGCGTCCAGGCCGACCTCCGCCGCGTCCGCGGCCTCGCCTTCCAGCCGGACTTCGTGCGATTGCGTGCCGTCGGGCGAGATGATCAATCCGGCGAAGGACAGTTTCTCGCCCGATACCGTCGCATGGCCGGCGATCGGCGTGCGGCAGGAGCCGTCGAGCGCGGCGAGGAAGGCGCGCTCGCAGGTGAGCGCCTGGCCGGTCGGCACATGATGGATCGCCGCCAGCATCTTCTCGACGTCGCGGTCGCCGATGCGGGTTTCGATGCCGATCGCGCCTTGCCCCGGCGCCGGCGGAAAAGCCTCCAGCGGCATCAGGTCAGTGACGACATGCTCAAGCCCGAGCCGCTTCAACCCGGCATAGGCAAGGATGGTGCCCTCGGCGACGCCTTCGTCCAGCTTGCGCAGCCTCGTCTGCACATTGCCGCGGAAGATCACCACGTCGAGGTCCGGCCGCATGCGGCGGATCAGCGCCTGGCGCCGCAGCGATGACGATCCGACCGTGGCGCCATGGGGCAGGTCGGCGATCCGCTTCGCCGTCTTGCCGATGAAGGCGTCGCGCGCGTCCTCGCGCGGCAGGAACGTGACAAACTCCAGCCCAACGGGCAGCACCGTCGGCATGTCCTTCGACGAATGCACGGCGATGTCGATTCGGCGCTCGAGCAGCGCCTCCTCGATTTCCTTGGTGAACAGCCCCTTGCCGCCGGCCTCCGACAGCGGCCGGTCCTGGATGCGGTCGCCGCTGGTCGAGATCGGCACCACCTCGAACGCCTCTTCGGGCAGGCCATGCGCCTGCATCAGCCGCGCCCGCGTCTCATGCGCCTGGGCCAATGCCAGCGGGCTGCCGCGTGTTCCGATTTTCAAAGTTTGCATGGCGCGCGGTCCGTGATAACCCCCGTCCTTGGCCGAGGTTTGTCGAGATTCAGGTCAGGCCGAGCCGAAAGTGGCGGCTTGCGAGAACCGGAGCGGAGCGTACTTAAAGTACGTGAGCACCGGAAGCGCAGGAACCCGCCACTTGCCGGCCGGCCTCACCTGAATATCGACAGACCTCCGGCGACACAATCTTTGTGGACAGCGACCAATTGATCCGCGTTCTGGGCATTGAGACGAGCTGCGACGAGACGGCGGCCAGCGTGGTGGCGCTGGACGGCGGCGCCGCGCCCGAAATCCTGTCCAACATCGTGCTGAGCCAGATCGAGGAGCATGCTGCCTTTGGGGGCGTCGTGCCCGAGATTGCAGCGCGCGCCCATGTCGAGGCGCTGGACGGCATCGTCGAGGCCGCCCTCGCCGATTCGGCGGTATCGCTCGACGAGATCGACGCCATCGCCGCCACCGCGGGGCCGGGTCTGGTCGGTGGGCTGATCGTTGGCCTGATGACAGCCAAGGCAATCGCCGCCGCCGCCAACAAGCCACTGATCGCCATCAATCATCTCGAAGGCCACGCGCTGACGGCGCGGCTGACCGACGGTCTCGATTTTCCTTATCTGCTTCTGCTCGTCTCCGGCGGCCACACCCAGATCGTCGCGGTGCGCGGTGTCGGCGATTACCAGCGCTGGGCGACCACCATCGACGATGCGCTGGGCGAGGCCTTCGACAAGACCGCCAAGATGCTTGGCCTGCCCTATCCCGGCGGCCCGAATGTCGAGAAGACGGCCGTCAGCGGCGATGCAGGCCGCTTTGCCTTCCCACGCCCGATGAAGGGCTCGGCGCAGCCCGATTTCTCCTTCTCCGGTTTGAAGACGGCTGTGCGCCAGGCGGCGAGCGCGATCGCGCCGCTGAGCGACCAGGACGTCGCCGACATCTGCGCCTCTTTCCAGGCGGCGGTGGCGGACGCGCTGGGCGATCGTGTCGGCCGCGGCCTTGCCCGCTTCCGCCGGGAATTTCCAGGCCAGGCGAAGCCGGCGCTGGTCGTTGCCGGCGGCGTCGCCGCCAACCGCACGATCAAAGCGACGCTCGAAGCGCTGTGTTCCGAGGCCGGCTTCGCATTCGTCGCGCCGCCGCAGAAGCTTTGCACCGACAATGCGGCGATGATCGCCTGGGCCGGCATAGAGCGGCTGCGCGCCGGCATCGCCGACGAAAACGCCGCCGATTTCGTGCCGCGCTCGCGCTGGCCGCTCGACAGTGTTTCCGCACCCCTGGTCGGCTCGGGCCGGCGTGGTGCCAAGGCATGACCAAGAAAAGCACCAGCGGCTGGCGCGTCTCGGTGCTGGGCGGCGGCGCCTGGGGCACGGCGCTGGCGCTGGCCATGTTGCGCGCCGGCCATGATGTCCGGCTCTATGCCCGCGACGCCGAGACCGTCGCCGCCATCGCCCGCGGCGAGAACCCGCGCTACCTGCCCGGCATCAGCATCGAGCCCGGCATCGCGGCCACCAGCGACATTGCCGCGGCGCTTGACGGCGCCGACTGCGTGCTCGCGGTGACGCCGGCGCAGTCGTTGCGCGCCGTCCTGGCCAGTGCCCGCAACCATGTTCCCGCAGGCGTGCCGCTGGTGCTCTGCGCCAAGGGCATCGAGCGCGACACCGGTGCGCTGCTCTCGGCGATCGTCGAGGAAAACCTGCCGGGCAATCCGGTCGCGGCGCTTTCCGGCCCGAGCTTCGCCAGCGACGTCGCGCGCGGCCTGCCGACCGCCGTGGTGGTTGCCGCCCGCGAGGCTGAATTGGCGGCCGAGCTTGCCGCGCGCTTCTCAGCGGAGAACCTGCGCTGCTATTCGAGCGACGATCTGACCGGCGTCGAGATCGGCGGCGCGCTGAAGAACGTCTTTGCCATCGCTGCCGGCGCCGTCACCGGCGCAGGACTTGGCGCCAGCGCCCAGGCCGCCATGGTGACGCGCGGCTTCGTCGAATTGCGCCGCATCGGCGCCGCCTTCGGCGCCCGGCCGGAAACGCTGATGGGGCTTTCAGGCCTCGGCGACCTCTTGCTCACCTGTTCCTCGGCCCAGTCGCGCAATTTCGCCTACGGCCTGGCGCTCGGCCAGGGCAAGCCGCTTGCCGGGCTGCCGCTGGCCGAAGGCGTGCCGACGGCGGGCATCGCCGCCCGCATCGCCGCCGAGCGCGGCATCGAGGCGCCGATCATCTCGGCCGTCGCCGCCATCCTCGACGGCAAGGTGATGATCGGCCAGGCCGTGACCGCGCTGATGACGAGGCCGCTCAAAACCGAAACCGACATCTGACCATCGGAGTTTGAAACATGCTGTTTGCGTTGATTTGCAAGGACAAGCCCGGCAGCCTGCAGCTGCGCGTCGACACGCGGCCGGCGCATGCGGCGTTCCTGGAAGGCCTGATCGCCGAGGGCAAGCTTGCCTTTGCAGGTCCCTTCCTCGACGCCGACGGCAAGCCGGACGGCAGCCTGGTGATGATCGAGGCGCCGGACATGGCTGGAGCCAAAGCCATGGCGGCCGCCGATCCCTACGCCAAGGCCGGCCTGTTCGAAAGCGTCGAGATCCGTGCATGGAACTGGGTCTTCCAGAAGCCCGCCGGCGCATGATCGTTCGCTGCTCTCGCCGCAATGACGGCGAGAGAGTAAGCATAGACGGGAACGCCATGCGTGGCGGTGCGACAAAGCGATGGGACAAACGATATGAACTACTGGCTGTTCAAGTCCGAACCCTCGGTCTTTTCCTTCGAGGCGCTGAAGGCCAAAGGCAAGGCCGGCACACAATGGGACGGCGTGCGCAACTATGCCGCCCGCAACAACATGAAGGCGATGCAGATCGGCGATCTCGGCTTCTTCTACCATTCCAACGAGGGCCTCGACATCGTCGGCATCGCCGAGGTCTGCGCGCTGGCGCACCCCGACACCACCACTGACGATCCGCGCTGGGAATGCGTCGACATCCGCGCCTATAAGGACGTGCCGAAGCCGGTGACGCTGGAACAGGTCAAGGCCAACCCCAAGCTCGCCGAGATGGCGCTGGTCCGGCTCGGCCGGCTTTCCGTGCAGCCGGTAACGCCGGCCGAATGGAAAGAGGTCTGCCGCATGGCCGAGCTCAATCCGGCGCCGTGACGAAGCTCACGCCGAGAAGCGCGAGAAAGTTCATCCTCGACAATACGGCGCTGATGGCGCCGCCGCATGTGCCGGAAGTGCTGCTGCACCTCGCCGATGAGGCGCATGACCTGTGGCTGCGCACCGAGGAGGAATTGGCCGAGATCGGCCTGCCGCCGCCCTTCTGGGCCTTTGCCTGGGCCGGCGGCCAGGGCCTCACCCGCTATGTGCTCGACAATCCAGGAACCGTGCGCGGCAAACGGGTACTCGATTTCGCCTCCGGTTCCGGCCTTGTCGCGATCGCAGCGATGAAGGCCGGCGCGAAGCAAGTAATCGCCGCCGACATCGACCCGTTCTGCGAGACGGCAATCGCCATCAACCTCGAAGCCAACGGCGTTGAAGCGCAATTCCGCGGCACGGATTGCGTCGGCATCGACGATGGCTGGGACGTCGTGCTTGCCGGCGACGTCTTCTACGACAAGGCCTTCGCCGACCGGCTGCTGCCCTGGCTCGGATCTCTGAAGGCGCGCGGTGCCGAGATCCTCGTCGGCGATCCCGGCCGCGCCTATCTCCCCAAGACCGGTCTGGAACCGCTTGCCGTCTACCAGGTTCCGGTGACGCGCGTGCTGGAAGATGCCGAGGTCAAGCGCACGACCGTCTGGCGCCTTGCTTGACGCGATCGCCGAACAAGCGTTCCATCGCCTTTCAACTTGGAGGGGAAAGCATGGATTTTTCGGTCGTGAACTGGCTGGCGGTGATCGCCGCCGCCGTGGTCGCGTGGCTGTTCGGCGCCGCCTGGTACATGGGCTTGAGCAAGCCTTGGCTGAAGGCCGCCAAGCTCGACCCGGCCACCATGCAGCGCTCGGTCGTTCCGTTCGTCGTCAGCTTCATCGCCGAGCTGATCATGGCGCTCGTGCTGACGCTGGTGGTGGGCGCCATAACCGGCGGCGAGCCGAACCCGATCGCCGGGTTGCTGTTCGGCTTCGTGCTGTGGCTCGGCTTCATTGCTACCACGCTCACCGTCAACCACCGCTATGAAGGCTTCGGCTGGACCCTGACGCTGATCGATGCCGGCCACTGGCTGGGCGTGATGCTGATCATCGGCGCCGTCATCGGCTGGTTCGGCGCGCCGGCTGGCTAAGGCGGCCGTCATGTCGGCGTCTTCGCCGCCTCCTCGATGAGCCATTCGCGGAAGGCGACGACGCGCGCGTCGTCCTTCGCCGCCTCGGGATAGACCAGGAAATACGCGAATTCCGGCGCGACCTTGATGCCGAGCTGGAAGGGCCGCACCAGACGGCCTTGCGAAAGATCGTTGGCGACCATGGCGAAATCGGCGAGCGCCACCGCGTTGCCGTCGAGCGCCGCCTGGGTGGCATCGGTCGAGGATCCGAAGACCAGGGTGCGGCTGTCGTCGAAATCGTCGACGCCGGCCGCGTGCATCCACATGCTCCAGTTCGGCCAGGTCACGCCCTGCCGCGACCATTCGATATGCGCGAGCGTGTGGTTGAACAGGTCGCGCGGCTCCTTCAGCGGTGGACCTGACGCCAGCAGGGCCGGGCTGCATACCGGGATGATGATGTTCTCGAACAGCCGATGCGCGCAGAGCCCGGGATATCTGCCGGCGCCGAAGCGGATGCCGACATCGACGTCGTCGAGGTCGAAATCCCGGACATCGTAGGTGATGTCGAAGCGCAGCTCGATGCCCGGCTTTTGCTTGCGGAAGTCGTCGACGCGGCGCATCAACCATTTCGTCGCGAACTGCGCGTCGAGCGTCACCTTCAGCAGCGCCGTGCCGCGGGTCATCTTGCGGGCGCGGCTGACGGCGCGGTTGAGCAGGTCGAGCGCATCGACCGAAGCCTCCAGCAGCACATTGCCTGCCTCCGTCAGCCGGATAGTGCGGCTGGTGCGCGTGAACAGCACCAGGTCGAGCTGATCCTCGATTTCCTTGATCTGGTGGCTGACCGCCGCTGGCGTCAGGCCGAGCTCGTCGGCCGCGCGGGTGAAGTTGAGATGCCTGGCGGCCGCTTCGAACGTCCGCAGCGCACGCGTTCCCGGCAGCAGCTTGGACATGCGATCTCCAAATAAAACTTGATGATCGGAAAAGAACTACTCGTTTCCCGTTTGTTTTTCAATCCGGCATCATGGCTTCATCGAAACACTGTAAAACCGGATTTGATATCCGGAGAACACGGATAGCGCCATGTCTGAGATCGCCCTGAAGCCCTGCACCACCCTGGAATCCCCTTCCGGCGTCACGCTTTGGCTGCGTTCGGCACGCGATTGGCTTCGCCAGGCCCGGGTCGCCATCTGGCTGCCACACGAGTCGGTCGATGATCTTTCGGACAGCCAGCTGCGCGACGTCGGCGCCGAACACCGGGACATCGCGAAGACGATGGATAGGGAGCTCCGTGAGATCGGGCTGCTCGGCACGGGCTGGCAGAAACGGGGAAAGAGGCATTAGGGATTAGGCAGTAGGCAATAGGGAAGGAGACCCCTACTGCCTACTGCCTACTGCCTACTGCCTACTGCCTACTGCCTAC
>NZ_VFWS01000540.1:0-1156 GCF_006443065.1 Mesorhizobium sp. B1-1-5
CCTCGTGGCCGGGCACCCAGCGCGAATAGGCGTCCGCTGTGTCGACCGCGTTCAGGCCGGCGCCGACGAAGCGGTCGAGCAGGTCGAACGACGTCTTCTCGTCGGCGGTCCAGCCGAAGACATTGCCGCCCAGAACCAGCGGCGCGATGGAAAGGTCGGTGCGACCGAGACGGCGTTTCTGCAAGGCTGATCTCCGTGTTGGTGGGATTGGGCGGCTATCGCCCGTTGAGAGTCGGAGCCTAACCTAGGTCTCGCCGCATCGAGGTCAAAGACCTCGCCGGATTTTTCCGCAAGCCAGCGCTTCACAAAGGCGCGATCCGCCTGGCCACGTCTTCCAACCAGTGATCGCGGATGCCGAGCGCCCGGAGATGGTCCAGCGTGCTCGACACATAGTCCTCATTGTTGCCGGATTGGCCGACAGCGCCGCGCACCACATCAGCGGCGTGGGCCGCATCGAGCGCACCGGCATACTGCTCATGATTGCGGTCGACGATATAGGCCACGGCCTCGACCGTGCCGCCGCCGTCAAGGCGGACATTGAGCATGCGCTCGAGATAGACATTGGTGACCAGCTCGCGCTCACGCAGATAGGCGATGACCTCGTCCCGCAACTCGCCCGGCACCCGGAAAGCCAGCCCGACGCAGGAACCCCCGCGGTCAAGGCCGAGCACCAGCCCCGGACGTTCCCGCGTGCCGCGATGCACGAAGGAATAGACGCACAGCGCGCGACGATAGCCATGCAGGCGCGCCCGCCTTGTCTCGACATGCGCGAACCCCGGCCGCCATATCAACGAACCATAGCCAAACACCCAAAAATCGCCCATATCGCCGTGCCTGATTGCGTAAGAATGGCAACACCACACCGGAATCGGTGTTTTTTCCGTCCATCTCTGTCTACCTATTGTCGTTGCCAGAATCGACAGCCCGCCCACAGCCCCCATGCGTGAACGAGAACCGCAGCATGACGTCCACTGACGAACGCCAGCCGAAGCATCGCCGCCGCCTGTTCTGGCTTGCAGCGTTTGTCATCGCGCTGTTCGCCATCTACAGCGGCGGCTGGTTCTATCTCGCCGACAGGGTCCGGAGCGAAGCCGACAAGGCGATCGCCACGCTCAACAAGAGTGGCATCGAGGCCGGCTGCGCCAATCTCCAGGTC
>NZ_VFWS01000541.1:0-1154 GCF_006443065.1 Mesorhizobium sp. B1-1-5
TGATCGTCAGCGACAATTCGTACACCGGCTCAAGTGGCCTCGCGGCAAGGCTTGGTCGACGGGGCGCTATTGTTGCAACCGTGCCGCGGGCGGCGATCGCGTTCGACACCGGCAGCCCGGGCGGACTTTCGATCCCCGGTTTCGGCGGTGCGCTGCCCGATGCCGTGCTCGTCCGTTCGATCGCCGCAGGATCGTTCGAAGCGATCACCCGGCGCCTCGGGGTACTGCACGCGCTGAGCCGGCTGTCGGTTCCCGTGTGGAATTCGGCGCAGGCGGTCGAACGCTGCGTCGACAAGTCGATGACGACTTTCCTCTTGAAAAATGCTGGCCAGCCAACGCCACCGACATTCGCCGTCGAAGGACTTGCCGCCGCCAAGGAGATCGCGGCGCAGGAGCTTCGGGAGTGACCGCTGGTGCTGAAACCATTGTTCGGGGCGCAAGGCCGCGGGATAAGGCTGATCCGTACGCTCTCCGACCTTCCCGCCGCAGACGAGGTGAACAGCGTCTACTATCTCCAGCACTATGTGTCGCGCGCCGGCCCGCCCTTCCGGGATTTCCGCGTTTTTGTCTGCGCCGGCGAAACAGTCGCGATGATGAACGTCAACCGGGGTGGCGTGCCGGAGCCGGTTTCGGGACCTGGCAAGGCTGAGCTGGCATCGCTGGCTGTCGCCGCGTCAGCCGCCGTCGGCGCGGATTTCGCCGGCGTGGACATCGTGCGAGCCGACGATGGCAGCTTGTTCGTACTCGAGGTGAACAGCATGCCCGCCTGGTCAGGACTGCAATCGGTGGTCGCTGTGAACATCGCCGAAGCGATCGCCGATGCCCTGCTGAAATTCCTGGCCGACCGCACCGAAGCGACCGCCGCGCCGCGGCCCTTCCGTTTCACCGCGCCGGCGAATTCGTAACGGAGCGGCAGGATGGCGTTATCGCGTGAACGCCTCCGGGCTAGCTACAAGGATGCCTGCCGGATGGAGATCGAAGCTCTGAAGCCGGGCAACGTCCACCTGTTCGCCGACGGACACGGCATGTCCGCCGCCCAGTTCATGATGAGTGCCGAGGTTTCGTCCGAGCCGCTGACCGATCCTCGCCTCTCGGTCGGGCAGCGCATGCTGGAGGCGGTGCGTGCGACACGCCTGGCGGTAGCAACCAACACC
>NZ_VFWS01000542.1:0-1151 GCF_006443065.1 Mesorhizobium sp. B1-1-5
GAGGCGCGTGCGATCGCCGCGAAAACCAGCGCCAGGCTCTTTATATTGTCGGCGCCGCGCGTCTCCGTCTCGGTGCCGTTTTCCCCGGCGCGGACGAAATCTTCCATGACGCCGAGATGCCCGCCGATGCGGTCGGCAGGGTCGAGCGGCGGCACCGCTACCGGCACGACCTTGTCGAGCAGGCCTTCGCGTTCCGGCAACACGGCTTCGGCCTTCAACTCGTCATGACCATCCCAGGTCAGGCTGCCGCGTTCGCCGACGATGCGCCAACTGCCTTCCCAACTGGTGCGGAAACCGTCGGCGCACCAACTGCCGCGATAGGTGAACATCTTGCCCTGGCCGAGCTCGAAGGTGGCGCTTGCGGACGATCCCTGCCGGTACCAGGAATTGGCCGGCTCCCATTCTCGGCAATACACTTCGGTCGGCTCGCCATCGACCATGTAGCGGGCGGCGTCGAATGTATGGATCGCCATGTCGAGCAGCAGCACATGGCGCATGCCTTCGCGGAAACCGCCGAAATGCGGCGCAATGAAAAAATCGGCATGGATGCTGGTCGCAGCGCCGATGGCGCCGGAGCCGAGGAAGCGCCGGATGCGCCGGACGTTGGCGACGTAGCGGCGGTTCTGCACCACGGCATGGACGCGTCGCGCGCGCCGCGCATCGTCGATGATGGCGCGCGCATTGTCCGGGCTGTCGGCCAGCGGCTTATCCGTCAACAGATGACAGCCATGGGCAAAGGCCGAATTCGCCACGGCGCGACGGGCGGCAGGCACGACCACGTCGAACACCGCATCGGGTCTGGTCTGGGAGAGAACGACGTCGAGATCGGTCCCGATCGCGACCCCGGCGAGGTCGTATTCGCGTGCCCGCTGGCGCGCCCTGTCGGCGTCGAGGTCGACGAGACCGACGATCTTGACGGCAGGGGATTGGCTGATGGCCTCGAGCCAGGTTTTGCTCATGGCTCCGCACCCGACCAGGACGACGTGCATCATCCAGCGCTCCTCCGGCCAACCCCTCCTGGCTGGCACCCACGGCAGTCCGTAAATGACTTCCGTAAACGTTTACGATGACACACCCGATGGCATATATTGTCAATCGGATTTGTACCGTCGGCTCTGAAACGCCTTGGCCGCACGACCGGCTGGTGCTAG
>NZ_VFWS01000543.1:0-1150 GCF_006443065.1 Mesorhizobium sp. B1-1-5
CATCGTCGTCACGATCGGCGCGTTGCTTCTCGGCCTGGCCTTGGTGCTGGCCAGCCGCGCGGGCTCGCTTGTCACCTTCCAGATCACCTTTGGCGTGCTCGTCGGGCTCGCGGCCAGCGCCTTCTTCGCACCGATGATCGCGCTTACAACAGGCTGGTTCGACACCAATCGCGCCCTTGCCGTGTCGCTGGTCTCGGCCGGCATGGGCGTCGCGCCGATGACGATCTCGCCCTTCGCCCGCTGGCTGATCTCGGCCTATGAATGGCGCACCGCCATGTTCGACATCGGCATCATGGCTTGGGTGCTGCTCCTGCCGGCGGTGCTTCTGGTGCGCCAGCCACCGAAGCCTGTCGTGACCGACACTGGCTCCTCGCCGGTTGCCGAGGGCGCCGGCCTGAGCGTCGGCCAAGCGCTGCGCTCGCCGCAATTCATCGTGCTGGGGCTCACCTTCTTCGCCTGCTGCGCGGCGCATTCGGGGCCGATTTTCCACATGGTCAGCTATGCCATGCTGTGCGGCGTGGCGCCCATGGCCGCCGTCTCGATCTACAGCGTCGAGGGCCTTGCCGGGCTTGGCGGGCGTCTGCTCTACGGCGTGCTCGCCGACAGGCTTGGCGTCAAGCCGGTGCTGATCGCCGGCTTGTTGATCCAGGCCGTGGTGATCGCCGCCTATCTCTCGATCAGTCAGCTCGGCCAGTTCTACATGCTGGCCGTCGTCTTCGGCGCCACCTATGGCGGCGTCATGCCCCTCTACGCAGTGCTGGCGCGCGAATATTTCGGCCAGCGCATCCTGGGCACCGTGTTCGGCGCCGCCACCATGCTGTCCAGCCTCGGCATGGCGCTCGGCCCGCTCGCCGGCGGCATGGTGTTCGACGCCTACGCCAACTACCATTGGCTGTTCATCGGTTCGGCCCTCATCGGGCTGGGTGCGGCGGGCATCGCCATCGCCTTCCCGCCACTGCCGCGCAGAGCGTTGCAGCCGGCATAGCGGAGCAAACGAAAGGGCCGGCCCAGGATTTGGGCCGGCCCTCGGGTCTGTCGAATTCTTGAGCTGTTCGTCGGCGCCTACCCGAACATCCGCTCGCCCTGCTCGTCGACGAGCTGGATGCCCTTCTTGATCGAGATGTCGACGGCGTCGTCCAATCCGGCGAAG
>NZ_VFWS01000544.1:0-1150 GCF_006443065.1 Mesorhizobium sp. B1-1-5
GTTCGAAACCTGAAACGACCGCCTTGACCCACGGCAGGCAATAGAGCTTGTGACCGGCGAACCTGCTGCCTATCCTCACAGGGGCAATCCGTCGAAGCGAGGAAGCACCGTGATCTCCAGCGCCGCCCGCGCCGCCGCCGGCCAGCTGTTCTCGCCCGAATTGCGCGCCGTCTTCCTCAAGACGTTAGGCCTGACTGTGCTTGCTCTGGTCGGCCTGTGGTTCGGGCTGACCAGCCTCGTCGAGTGGCTGGCGCTGCCATGGCTGCACACACTCTTTCCCGGCCTGCCGTCCTGGGCCGGTTGGCTGGGCGGCATCGTCGCGGCCATCGCGCTTGCTTTCGGCATGGCGCTGCTCGTCGCGCCGGTCACGGCCGTCGTCGCCGGTCTGTTCCTCGACGATGTCGCCGAAGTGGTGGAGCGTACCGATTATCCCGGCGATCCGCCCGGCCGCGCCATGCCGGCCCTGCGCTCGCTGGTGTTGGCGATAAAGTTCTTCGGCGTCGTCGTTTTGGGCAACATCGTCGCCCTGCTGCTCCTGCTGGTGCCAGGCATCAACATCGCCGCCTTTTTCATCGTCAACGGCTACCTGCTCGGGCGCGAATTCTTCGAATTCGCCGCCATGCGTTTCCGCCCGGAAGAAGAGGCCAGGGCCTTGCGCCGGCACCATGCCGGGACGGTCTTTCTCGCCGGCCTGGTCATCGCGGCCTTCCTTACCGTGCCGCTGCTCAACCTGGTGACGCCGCTCTTCGCCGCAGCCATGATGGTGCATCTGCACAAGGCGATCTCGGCCCGGCCCGATCGGGGGAGCAAGCCGTTCCGTTGATGCGCCAGTCCCTACCGCAGCAGAAAGCCGCGCCCCAGTTCGTCGTCGGGCTCGACGATGAATTCCGCCCGGCCGCAATAGTAGGCGCGGCCGCCGACGCGGGCGATGATCGCTTCATGCGGTCCGGCTTTCGCCGTCCGCGCCACCGCGCCGGAAAAGCGCGAGCCGGCGATGCTCTCGAAAGTGCGTGTCTGGCCTGTTGCGATCTCGCCCTTGGCATGCATCGCCGCCAGCCGGGCGGTGACGCCGGAGCCGGTCGGCGACCGGTCGACCTGCGCCTCGGCGAAGACGCAGACGTTTTTCGTCGGCTCACCCGAAAACGTATCC
>NZ_VFWS01000545.1:0-1149 GCF_006443065.1 Mesorhizobium sp. B1-1-5
TCGTCGATCTCGCTGGGGCGGATGGTGACGACCGGACTGCGGATCAATCGGTTGGTCGGGTCGACGATGCGCATCACCTTGAGGGGCGCGGCCTGCGGCTTGATGTCGGCGAGGACGCCCAGCCGCTCAAGCACCTTCAAGGCAGGGTTCATCAGTGCCGTCGTGCGGCCATCGGGAGCGGATGCCTCCGGCCCGACGAGCGTCACCGGAAAGCCGGCATCGGCGAAACCGAGCGCGGCGATCAGCCCTGCCGGCCCCGTGCCGGCGATGAGTATCCGTGTTGTTTTCTGAGGCTCCAAGATCGGCTTCCGGCTTGCGATGCGGGGCAGCGCACGCGCCCCGCCACTCGATGAGCATATAGGTCAGGTCATACGGCTTGATCAACGGGGCGATTCGGCCCATTCGAAGGTCATGACCGGCCGCCAGGACGACTTCAGCCATCTCGACAGCGCAGGCCGTGCGACGGCCGATATCGCACGCAACCCGCGTTTGACGGTGAACCTCGTTGTCGGCGCCGGCATCCTGCTTGCCTGGCTGTCCCTGGCCGCAATGGCGGTCCGCGCCGCGGAGGGACGCGCCGCGGGTATCGGCGCGCCCGGCGACGCCTTGTTGAAAACCCTGCCGCAGCTGCCGTTGCCCGATTCCGTGGCCCGGTTCTTCGCCCTCTGCCTCTCGGCCGCGCCCCTGGACGGAGATATCGGCCCGCGCGCCGGTGCGCTGACGGCAATGTGGTTCCTGATGGCGACCGCGACGATGCTGCCCTCGGCGGCGCCGATGATCCGAACCTATTGCGAGATCGCCGATACGGCCAGGATCAGGCATGAGCCGGTCGTCCATCCGCTGGTGCTGGTCGCCGGCTATCTCTCGACATGGCTGGCCGCGTCGGCTGGGTTTGCGGCGCTGACGCTCGCCATCGATGCGTTCGCCTCGTCAGGCCAGATGTTCGATCCGGTTCTGGGCATTGCCGGCGCTGTCGCCTTGCTGGTCGCCGGCCTCTACCAGTTCAGTGGCCTGAAGGAGGGCTGCCTGAAGAAATGCAGGAACCCCTTCGCGATCCTGTTTGCCAACTGGAGCGCGCGGCCTGCAGCCATTTTCCGGCTCGGCGTCGCGCAAGGCATCTGGTGCCTTGGCTGTTGCTGGGCACTGATG
>NZ_VFWS01000546.1:0-1148 GCF_006443065.1 Mesorhizobium sp. B1-1-5
GAGCCGAGATAGATGGCCTCGCCGATACGCCCGGCGAGCCGGTTGCGGCCATCCCCGCCGCCGCCGCGACGAGCAAGCGCCAGCTTTTCGGGACGCAGCAGCATCACCGGCTTGCCGCCATCGGCGAGACGCTTGGCGGTCGCCACTCTCTGGCCTGATATCTCGATCGCCGTCTCCTTGCCGGAAGTGGCGGCGGGGCCGCGCAGCACGGTAGAATCGCCAATGAACTTGCCGACGAAAAGCGTCGCCGGCTCGTCGTAGAGTTCGCGGCCGGTGCCGATCTGCTCGATACCGCCGCGGTTGAACACGGCGATGCGGTCGGAGAGCACCAGCGCCTCCTCCTGGTCGTGCGTCACATAGACGAAGGTGGTGCCGAGTTCGCGGTGGATGCGCTTGATCTCGAGCTGCAGCCATTCGCGCAGTTTCTTGTCCAGCGCGCCGAGCGGCTCATCCATCAGCAGCAGCGGCGGATCGAAGACGATGGCGCGGGCCAGCGCCACGCGCTGCTGCTGGCCGCCCGAAAGCTCGCTTGGAAAGCGATGGCCGAAATCGGCCATCTTGACCATGTCGAGCGCGTGGCGGACACGGCGTTCGCGTTCTGCCCCGGTGACGCCGCGCAGCTTCAGCGGATAGGCGACATTGCGGCCGACCGTCATGTGCGGGAACAGTGCATAATGCTGGAAGACCACGCCGATGTTGCGCTTGTGCGCCGGCACGCCGACCACGCTCTTTTCCCCGACCAGCAGCTTGCCGCTGGTCAGGTCGGTAAAGCCGGCGATCACGTTCAGCGTCGTCGTCTTGCCTGAGCCGCTCGGGCCGAGCAGCGTCATGAATTCACCCGGCTCGATTCGCAGCGACACGCCGTCGAGCGCCTTGAAGGAACCATAGGCCTTGCTTACCGACTCCAGGTCGATCGCCGCACCGCGATTTTCCGCTTTCTGATTCATAAGCCTCCCTTCCGCTCACGGCCAAGAAGCAGCATGCCGCCGCCGATCAGCAGTGTCGTTGCGCATAAGAGGATCGTGCCGACGGCCGCGACCGTCGGGTCGGCGGCGCGCGTGATGGAAGCGAAGATCTGCACCGGCAACGTCTTGAGATAGGGATTGGTGATGAACAGCGACACCACGATCTCGTCGAAGGAGGTGGCG
>NZ_VFWS01000547.1:0-1144 GCF_006443065.1 Mesorhizobium sp. B1-1-5
GGCCCATGAGAACCTGCGCATGCAGACCTGCCATCAGCGGGTCGATTTTTGCCGACCCGCTGACCTGCTTGTCGATTGAGATCGCGTTGCCTCGCGGAACAATCTTGGCATTGCCGACTGCGAAATCCATGAGCTCGAGTCCGGAATGGACAAGCTGGCCGCCAGCGAGATCTCGCTCCATGTCCTTGATGGCGCCGTTCAACTTCCAGCCCTGCGAGATGCCAACGATCCGCTCCTTCGCGATCCCGCGGTCCTCGCCGGTCAGCGCTTTGGTGATCGCGGCGACGCCGAAGGAGTCGACGCCGATCGCGTTTTCAGCCGCCAGCAAGCCCGCGGCTTCAACCTCCATCACGATGTCCGCGAGCTGGTAGACGTCCTCGCCTGGCAGCTTGACGAACGTCAGCTGCTTAAGCCCGGCGAATTGGTCGAGTCTCGTCGCGATCTCGGTGCGGCGCTTCTTCACGATTTCATGGGCCCAAGCGTGGGACCAAAGCAGATTCTTGCGGGTGACCTTGCATCTGCCCATCACGGCGAGGCCGAGGAGATCGTCGAGGCCGCCGCCATCGATACCGATCACGATCACATCAGATCGCCGTATAAGCTCCTGGAGGGTCAATCGCCTGTTGGCCGCCGCGGTCCAGAACTGGGCTCCTGCCCAATTTTCATCCTTCAGCCCGAGACCGGCTTGAATGTTGAAGTGTTTGGCAACGAAGAGGCTGAGGGCATCCTGCCCCTCAAGCTCCTTCTTCTTGACTTCAGTGGTCAGCCACTGCTTGTCGACGGAGTAGCCGAGGCTGGGGTTCGGGATGTGCCATGTTTTCGGAACGCGCCAAGCCTGCGCCTTAACCATCCGCTCGGGGTATTCGTAGATCATCGGGAGCGAGGTTGGATCTTCGATCTTTCCGTCGCGAATGCTTCGGTGATAGATCAGTTTCTGAGCAAACACTCCCGTGGGGGGATCGTCACTCTGCGTTGTCGCGTAAATAGTGAAGCCTTCCGGCCGTGACGCCTGCGAGCCGGTGACCTCAGACAGGACGTTTGCCGATGATGCCTTCTTGCCGAAGAGCCAGAGCTCGTCGATGAACGAGCTGATCGCCTTCTGTCCGCCGACAACATCGGCGTCAGCGGACTTCACAGCTAGCAC
>NZ_VFWS01000548.1:0-1143 GCF_006443065.1 Mesorhizobium sp. B1-1-5
CCCCTATTCCCCTATTCCCCTATTCCTTCTCGTATATCCCACATGAACCTGCTCTATGCCGCCTTTGCCTTCCTTCTGGCACTTGTCTTTGGATTTGTCGGCATCACCCGCGTCGGCTCCTGGCTGATCGAGCGCCGCAACCCGGCCGTCGGCGAATTCGTCGACATCGATGGCGCGCGCATCCACTATGTCCACGTTCCTGGCCCCGCCAAGGCCGACCTGCCGCCTGTTGTCTTCATCCACGGCGCCAGCGCCAATCTCATGGATCAGATGCTGCCGCTCAGGCCGTTGCTTGAAGGGCGCGCCGAATTGCTGTTCTTCGACCGGCCGGGATTCGGTTGGTCGGGACGCGGGCCCGGCAACAACGAGGATCCGTGGTCGCAGGCCGACACCGTCGCCGCGCTGATGGACCATCTCGGTATGAAGCAGGCTATCATCGTCGGCCATTCCTTCGGTGGCGCGGTGACGACCGCCTTCGGCCGCGAGCATGCCGACAAGACGCTCGGGCTGGTATTCCTGGCACCGGCAACCCATCCGTGGCCCGGCGGCGCAACCGCCTGGTACTACGACCTGACCACCATTCCGGTGATCGGCCGGCTGTTCTCCGAAACGCTGAGCTATCCGGCAGGAATGCTGCGGATCGCCGACGCTACGACCTGCGTCTTCTCGCCCAACAAAGTGCCGGACAATTATGTCGCCGAGGCCTCGATCCCGCTGGTGCTGAGACCCTCGGCCTTCCGCGCAAATGCCAGCGATGTCGCCGGCCTCTACCGCTATGCGCTTGGGGCCGCGCCGCGCTACGCCGAGATCAAGGCGCCGACCGTGGTCATCTCGGGCGATCGAGACAAGGTCGTCTACGCCCATATCCATTCGGTCGGCCTCGAGCGCAACATTGCCGGCGCCGAACTGGTCTGGGTGCGCAATCTCGGCCACAAGCCGGACTGGATCGCGTCTGATCTGGTCGTTGGCGCTATCGAGAAGGCCGCCGGCAGGAGCGTGGATCTGGAGGCGATGGCAAGGGCGGTGGAAGCGCGGATCGCCGGCGATGCCTATGGCGCCGGAAAATGCGCCGACCTCAAGGAACCCGAAGCGGAGTTGGCGCCGACCTGATGTGCGTCTTCCGACAACGGTCTTCGAAAAACG
>NZ_VFWS01000549.1:0-1142 GCF_006443065.1 Mesorhizobium sp. B1-1-5
GATATCGACACCGCGATCGGCTGCGAGCTTCTCGAGTTCATCCTTCTTCAGGCTCTCGAGGTCGACGTCGGCTTCGGCAGTCGGCTTAGCGCCGCCGGCCGGCAGCGGATCGCCGAACTGATTGGTCGCCTTGTTCTCCCCGGCCGCGTTGGCGGCTTCGACTTCGGCCTTCTGTTTCTCGACCGCGGCCGCGGCAGATGGGGGCGTTGCCTCACCTGGTTTCGCTAACGGCTGTTCGGTGACACCTGCGTTGGGATCGATTGAAAAGATGGGTGTGGCCCCCTGGAGCTCTCGGAGCATTTGCTGTTTCGCCGCGAAGACAAGGTGAGCATGAACGAGGTTACCGCTGTACGGTTTGCCGGAGCGGGCGATGATGGCCTTCAGTTCCTCGTCGGAAACGGCGGAGATCTTTCGATCGAAAGCCTCGATGATGTCCCGGTTCAGCTGCTCAGCTTCGGGAACACCGCTCTTGCTCTCTTCGATATATCCTGAAGCAACCAAGCCGCCGAAAGCGGAATCGGTGACGGAATAGCCTGCCGGTGGGAAATCGGAGCCCTCAGGGAGATGCTGCACATTGATACCGTCGAATGCGAACGGAAATGCCTTTGTGCCCTTGCCGGTTTTCATGGCGGTCAATCCACATGGTTGCAATGGATGCAAGGCCGGCGTGCAGATGGAACGCCGACCGGCTGATCGCCCCTCAAAAAGAACGGCGCTCGCCTTATGCCGGCGGGTTCGCCGCTGGACCCTGGTTGAGCAAGCCATTGATCCAGGCGCCGGCGGCGAAGATGTTGCCGGCATTCGCCGCGGGAGTCAGCGTGACCCGCTGATACTGCTTGCCACCGGTGTACCCGATCTTGAACACCTTATCGTCGCTCGAAAAGAGAGGTGTCGCCAGCTGTTCGGTGCCGTTCAGCATGTCGTCAGGAACCGCAGCGGCGTCGGACAAATCTGCGGCGTCGCCATGTTCCATTAGGAACGTGAATGTCACATCGGCATCGGCGATCGAGCCCATGAGGAGCAGGAAGGCCACGGATTCGGCGCCAAGCCGGTTGTTGATCTGCGAAACGATCGCAGTGTTATCGACTACCGCGGCGGCCGGCGAGATGCCGCGCTTTGGGTTGATATGTGAAATGATGTCC
>NZ_VFWS01000055.1:0-31352 GCF_006443065.1 Mesorhizobium sp. B1-1-5
ACGGAATGGATCCTCGGGTCTGCGCCGCGTCGCTTCGCTCCTTGCTCCGCCCGTGGATGACGAAGCGAGGGGCGTTTCGGCCAGTCGCCAGGACGCTGCCGCCACTTGCGTGCGCGAACACTTTCGCGGATAGACCCTAATGCGCCGCGCGCCGGTAGATCCACAGCTGCGTCGGCGGGATGTTGCGGAAGATGAAATCGAAATGCTCGACCGTGTAGTCGCCGCGCCCGGCCGGGATCGGCGACAGCGGACCATAGGTCAGCTGCACGATCGGCCGTCCGGCGGGAATGCGGTCGAGCAGGCTTTCGATATAGGCGATGCGCTGGGCGACCGGGAAATTGAGCAGCGGCACGCCGGAGACGACCGAATCGAACACCATGTCGCGCTTGTCGCCGAGCGTGGCATTGAGATTGAAGGCGTCGCCCTCGATCACGTTGACGCCGGGATAGAGCCCGCGCAGGTGGCGCACGAAGTCGGTCGAATATTCGACCGCGTAGAGGTTTTCGGGCTTCACGCCCTGGGCCAGGATGGCGCGGGTTATGACACCCGTGCCGGGCCCGACCTCGAGCACCGGTAGGCCCGATCTCGGATTGACGATGGACGCCATCTTGCGGGCGGTGATGGAACTGGTGGGAACGATCGAGCCGACCGTTTTCGGTTTGTCGATCCAGCCTTTGAAGAACTTCAGCTCGTCGTCGAATTTTTCGGCCAGCGCTTTGCGCAACCCGGGACTACGTGCCATCACGAGCTCTCCTCAATGCTCAGCCCCCGATCCGCTACTTAGCAGGTGGGTGGAACAAGGCAAGGCGTCAAGCTGGCATAAGGTGTTGATGACGCTTGGGCACCGGATCGCCTTCCGATGCCGTGCGAAATGCGGGGCTGCGGCAATCAGTTTTCGCCGAACGACTCGAAGAAGTCCTTCATGCGCGCGAAAAAGCCGCTCGACTGGGGCGAATTGTCCTTCGAGGAGATCTGCTCGAACTCTTCCAGCAATTCGCGCTGGCGGCGCGTCAGGTTCTGCGGCGTCTCGACCGCCGTCTGGATATAGAGGTCGCCGACATTGGGCTGGCGCAGCACCGGCATGCCTTTGCCCTTCAAGCGGAACTGCCGGCCGTTCTGCGTGCCTTCCGTCACCTTGACCTTGGTCTGGGTGCCATCGAGCGTGGTGACTTCGAACGAGCCGCCAAGGGCCGCCGTCGTCATCGAGATCGGCACCTTGCAGTAGAGATCGGCGCCGTCGCGCTGGAAGAATTCGTGCGGCTTGACCGCCAGGAAGATGTAGAGGTCGCCCGACGGTCCGCCGCGCAGGCCGGCCTCGCCCTCATTGGCCAGCCGGATGCGGGTGCCGTCCTCGATGCCGGCCGGGATGTTGACCGACAGCGAGCGCTCCTCGGTGACGCGGCCCTGGCCGGCGCATTTCGGGCAGGGGTCCTTGATCGTCTGGCCGCGGCCCTGGCATTGCGGGCAGGTGCGCTCGATCGAGAAGAAGCCTTGCGTGGCGCGCACCTTGCCGTGGCCGTGGCACATCGAGCAGGTCACCGGCTGCGTGCCCGGCTTGGCGCCGCTGCCGGAGCATTCCGAGCACGAGATCGAAGCCGGCACGCGGATCTGCGCCGTCTTGCCGGAAAAAGCTTCTTCCAGCGTGATTTCCATGTTGTAGCGCAGGTCGGCGCCGCGTTCGCGGCCGCCCGACGAACGGCGTTGGCGGCCGCCCATCATGTCGCCGAAAATATCCTCGAAGATGTCGGCGAAGCCGCCGGCGCCGAAACCGTGCGCTGCGCCGTTCATACCGCCCTCGAAGGCGGCGTGGCCGAAACGGTCATAGGCGGCGCGCTTCTGCGGGTCCTTCAGCGTCTCGTAGGCTTCGTTGATCTCCTTGAACTTGTGCTCGCAGGCATGGTCGCCGGGATTGCGGTCGGGATGGAACTGCATGGCGAGCTTGCGGAAAGCGCTCTTGAGTTCCTTGTCGTCGGCGCCTTTTTGCACGCCCAGCGTTTCGTAGAAATCAGCTTTCATTTTTTCCCGCTGTCCGGATGCTCAATGTCTTCAAGCATTGTTGGCGACGTTTGCCGGCACGTTCTTGGATTTAGGAGCGATGTTTCCCGGATGCTAGTACTAAGCCGGGCCGCTTCGGGCTTTTCTGTCACTTTTTCGACTGGGGTTGCAAAAAAGCCCGGCCTTCCGCCGGGCTTTTCGCATGATCCGCCGTTAGCCGGCTCAGGCCGACTTCTTCTTCTCGTCGTCTTCGTCGATTTCCTCGAAATCGGCATCGACCACGTCCGAATCCTTGGCGGCGTCCGCCTTGGCGTCGGCTTCGGCCGCTTCCTTCTGCGAGGCCTCGTACATGGCCTGGCCGAGCTTCATCGATACTTCGGCGAGCGACTGCGATTTGGCCTCGATATCGGCCGGGTCGTCGCCCTCGGCCGCGGTCTTCAGCGCGGCGATCGCGTCCGAGATCGCGGTGCGGTCAGCCTCCGAGACCTTGTCGCCATAGTCCTTCAGCGACTTCTCGGACGAATGCACCAGCGCTTCGGCCTGATTGCGGGCCTCGACGAGGGCGCGGCGCTTCTTGTCCGCGTCGGCATTGGCCTCGGCGTCCTTCACCATCTTCTCGATGTCGGCGTCGGACAGACCGCCCGAAGCCTGGATGCGGATCTGGTGCTCCTTGCCGGTGCCCTTGTCCTTGGCCGAGACGTTGACGATGCCGTTGGCGTCGATGTCAAACGTGACCTCGATCTGCGGCACGCCGCGCGGGGCCGGCGGGATGCCGACGAGGTCGAACTGACCGAGCATCTTGTTGTCGGCCGCCATTTCGCGCTCGCCCTGGAAGACGCGGATCGTCACCGCCGACTGCGAATCCTCGGCGGTCGAGAAAGTCTGGCTCTTCTTGGTCGGGATCGTGGTGTTGCGCTCGATCAGCCTGGTGAACACGCCACCCAGCGTCTCGATGCCGAGCGACAGCGGCGTCACGTCGAGCAGGAGCACGTCCTTGACGTCGCCCTGCAGCACGCCGGCCTGGATGGCGGCGCCAAGCGCCACGACCTCATCCGGGTTGACGCCCTTGTGCGGCTCCTTGCCGAAGAACTGCTTCACGATCTCCTGGATCTTGGGCATGCGGGTCATGCCGCCGACCAGGACCACTTCGTCGATCTCGCCGGCCTTCAGGCCGGCATCCTTGAGCGCCGCCTTGCAGGGCTCGATCGTGCGCTGGACGAGATCCTCGACCAGGCTTTCGAACTTCGCCCGGGTGAGCTTCATCGTCAGGTGCTTCGGGCCGCTGGCGTCGGCGGTGATGAAGGGCAGGTTGATCTCGGTCTGCGTCGTCGACGACAGCTCGATCTTGGCCTTTTCCGCGGCTTCCTTGAGGCGCTGCAGCGCGAGCTTGTCGGCCTTGAGGTCGATGCCCTGTTCCTTCTTGAACTCGGCCGCCAGATACTCGACCAGGCGCATGTCGAAGTCCTCGCCGCCGAGGAAGGTGTCGCCATTGGTCGACTTCACCTCGAAGACACCGTCGCCGATTTCGAGCACGGAAATATCGAAGGTGCCGCCGCCAAGGTCATAGACGGCGATAGTCTTGCCGTCCTTCTTTTCCAGGCCATAGGCAAGCGCCGCGGCCGTCGGCTCGTTGATGATGCGCAGCACCTCGAGGCCGGCGATCCTGCCGGCGTCCTTGGTCGCCTGGCGCTGGGCGTCGTTGAAATAGGCCGGAACGGTGATGACCGCCTTCTCGACCTTCTCGCCGAGATAGGCTTCCGCCGTCTCCTTCATTTTCTGCAGGATCATGGCCGAGATCTGGCTGGGCGACTGCTTCTTGCCGCCGGCCTCGACCCAGGCGTCGCCATTGTCGCCCTTGACGATCTTGTAGGGGACAAGCTTCTTGTCCTTCTCCGTCACGGGGTCGTCATAGCGGCGGCCGATCAGGCGCTTGACCGCGAAGATGGTGTTTTCCGGATTGGTGACCGCCTGGCGCTTGGCCGGCTGGCCGACGAGACGTTCGCCGTCGCTTGAAATGGCGACGATGGAAGGCGTCGTGCGCGCGCCTTCAGCATTCTCGATCACCTTGGGGTCCTTGCCATCCATGATGGCGATACACGAGTTGGTGGTGCCGAGATCGATACCGATAACTTTTGCCATTGTTCTAATCTCTCCTCTAAGCAGGCTCTCTGGACCCTTCAAAAGGCGTTCCGACGAAAGCCCCTGTTCACAAGAAATCCCGTCATGGTCCCCGCTTTTTAGGGCTGGACGGCTGGCGCGTATATAAGAACAGGCGACACAAGGCGCAAGCATCCTGCGCAAGCTGTCCGTCGTCTCGGCAGCGACCCGGAAGAGACCCGCCGCGCTCTGCGCCCGAGCCGGTCTGAAGTCGATCTATCTCACTGTTCCGGTTTGGTTTTTTTAAAGCGGCGCCGCTTAGGGCACGCAAATCTGCCGACCGCCAAGGTCAGGACTTGCTGTTTCGGGCGTGACTTTCGGTCGCGAAAGAGCGGAAAATCAGCATTGCGGCGTGCATTTGGCGCCCGGCGGCAAGCTGTGGGGAGCGCCTGGCGCTCGGGCAAAGCCCTGCCGGGCGCGTAGCCCGGCAGGGGGTTGCGGACTTCAAGCAATTAATTCCAGGAAAAGCCGCAGCGGTTTTCCGTTCGGAATTGCGTCAAAACAGAACCTAAAGCCCGTTGTCCTTCAGGATCTTGGCGGCGTTGTCCTTGGTGATCTTTTCCGTCGGCAGGGTGATGGTCTTCTCGACCTTCTCCCCTTTCAGGAACTTGATCGCCTGGCGCAGGCCCTCGGCGCCCGGCGTGACATAGGTGAAGGTCGCCGTCAGCTCGCCCTTGTTCACCATCTGCACGCCTTCGTTGGGCAGGCCGTCGATGCCGATGAACTTGATGTCCTTCTCGCGCCCGACATCCTTGGCCGCGAGATAGGCGCCATAGGCCATCGGATCGTTGTGGCCGTAGACGAGATCGATCTTCTCGTTGGTCTTCAGCGCGTTGGCCATGATGTTATAGGCCTGGTCCTGCTTCCAGTCGCCCGACTGCTGGTCGAGCAGGTACTTGATGCCCGGCTCCTTGTCGGTGAATTCATGGAAGCCGTCATGGCGGTCATGCGCCGGCTGCGTGCCCATGCCGCCCCAGATCTCGACGACGTTGCCGGCCGCCTTGCCCTTGCCGCCCAGGAGCTCGACGGCATATTCGCCAGCCGCCCGGCCGATCAGCTTGTTGTCGCCGCCGACGAACTGCGTGTAGTCCTTGGTTTCGACATTGCGGTCGAGCACGAAGACCGGGATCTTGGCGTCGATCGCCTGCTGCACCACGCCGGTCAGGCCGGCCGATTCCTTCGGCGAGACCAGCAGCGCGTCGACCTCCTGGCGGATCAGATTCTCGACGTCGGCGACCTGCTTTTCGGTCTTGTCCTCGCCGTCGGTGATGATCAGCTCGACGTCCGGGTGCTTGGCGGCTTCCGCGATGATGTCCTTGTTGAACTGGGCGCGCCAGGGTTCGATGGTCGTCACCTGCGAGAAGCCGATCTTCCACTTCTTGTCCTGGGCAAAGGCATGGTTGCCGGAAAAGAGCGCGGTGGTCGTCACAAGCGCCGCCGCGAAGGCGGCGAGCTTCAGCATTTCACGTCGTTTCATGGTCCTGTTTCCTCCGGATTATAGAGACGAGGTCTCCTGTGACGGCCGCTTTGCCGCGGCCGTTTCCTTTTGCGCCGCCCGTCCGCCGGGCAGGCGCAGATAGCTGAGAAGATCGCCGGCGTTGCGCTCCTGCACGAGCACGGTGCCGATGATGATCGCCCCCTTCAGCACCAGCTGAAGGTTCGAATTGATGTTGTGCAGCTGCAAGATGTTGGACAGCAGGCCGAAGATCAGCACGCCGCAGAAGGTGCCGACCAGGCTGCCGCGCCCGCCCATCAGGCTGGTGCCGCCGATGACCACGGCGGCGATGGCGTCGAGCTCCAGCCCGGCGCCGGCATCGGGCTTGCCTTGGCGATATTGCGCCACGTAGAGCACCGCCGCGACGCCGGCGAGCAGGCCCGACATCGCATAGGTGGCTATTTTGACGCGCCCGGCGGCGATGCCGGAAAGCCGCGCCGCCTCCTCATTGCCGCCGATGGCGTAGACATAGCGGCCGAAGGGCGTGAAACGCAGCACCGCGCCGTAGATCACGATCGCGCCCAGGAAGAACAGGCCTGGCATCGGCACGATGCCGAACACCAGCGAGCGCAGGATCTCGAAGTCGGCGGTGGCGTTGGAGCCGGTATAGACCGGCAGCACGGCATTGTTCTGGCCGGCGGTGAGCCTGGCGATGCCGAGTGCTGTCACCATCATCGCCAGCGTCACGATGAACGGCTGCAGCCGGCCGGCGACGATGATGAAGCCGTTGATGGTGCCGAACAGAAGGCCGACGCAAGGCGCCACCAGCAGCACGCCGAGCACGCCGAACTTGGTCTCGACCTGCGGCAGCAGGTACCACAGCGAAAGGCAGCACAGGACCACGCCGACGACGCCCGGAATGATCAGGCCGCGCGCCTTGTCCAGCCGCGCGTCGCGCCCAGCTTCCGCCCCGGCGCGCGATTTCTCGATGTTGAGCAGGATGAAGCGGGTGGCCAGCACGCCGAGGCAAAGCGCCGCCAGCGCGGTCGTCGGCACGCCGAGCGCCGCCGAGGGCGTGACGCCCGGCACGGTGAGCAGCATGGCGCAGACAACCGAGCAGATCGCCATCAGCGAGCCGACGGAAAGATCGATGCCGCCGGTCAGGATCACCGCCGTCATGCCGGTGGCGATGAGGCCGGTGGTCGACACCTGGCGCAGCACGTCGAGCAGATTGCCGTAGGACAGGAAGATGTTGTTGCCCTTGGAGCTGATCGGCGAGCCGAACACGCCGATCAGGAAGATGGCGATCAGCCCCCAGTAAAGCTTGGTGCGGGAGACAAGGCTGATGAGGTTCATGCGGCGGGTCTCGCTGTCCGTCTTGGCGCGGCAAGTCTTGGCGCGGCAAGCCGCATGATCGCCTCCTCGCTGGCATCAGTGCGGGACAGAATCCCGCGCTGGCGGCCCTCGGCCATGACCAGAATGCGATCGGCCAGATGCAGAAGCTCGGGCAGTTCGGAGCTGATCACGGCAATCGCCAGCCCGTCGCCGGCCAGCTTGAAGACGAGGTCGTAGATTTCGCGCTTGGCGCCGACATCGATGCCGCGCGTCGGCTCGTCGAGCAGAAGCACGCGCGGCCGGGTCGCCAGCCACTTGCCGATCACCACCTTCTGCTGGTTGCCGCCGGACAGCGTGCCGGCGGCCTGCTCGATGCTTTCGCAGCGTATGCCGAGTGCGCCGACCGCGTCGCGTGCCAGGCCCCGCTCGCCGGAGCGCGAGCGCAGGCCGAAGCGCGCCAGTGCGCCGACCAGAGGCAGCGCGACATTGTCGGTGATCGAGGCTTGGAGATGCAGGCCTTGCGTCTTGCGATCCTCGGTCACCAAAGCAATGCCGAGCCGGCGGGCCTCGCGCGGCGAGCCGATCTCGACCGGCACGCCGTCGAGCCGAATCTCGCCGCCGGTGCGGCCGTCGCTCGAGCCGAAGATCGCCTCCAGTATCTCGGTGCGGCCGGAACCCAGCAGCCCGCCAATGCCGAGGATTTCGCCGGCCGCGAGGTCGAAGCTGACTCCGTCGATCATCGTGCGCCAGCCATGCCGGTCGGGCTTCGACAGCGACAGGTCCCTGACCGAGAGCACCGCTTCGCCGCCGGGGCCGCGCTCATGATCGGAGGAAGCGAGAAGGTCGCGCCCGACCATGGCGGAGATGATGGCGTCTTCGTCCAGCCTTGCCATGTCCCGCGTCAGCACGTGGCGTCCGTCGCGCAGCACCGTCACCCGGCTGGCCAGATGCATCACCTCGTCAATGCGATGCGAGATGTAGACGATCGCAACGCCGCTTGCCGCGAGCTGGCCGATGATGCGGAACAGTCTCTGGCACTCGGCCGGCGACAGCGCCGAGGTAGGCTCGTCCATGATGAGGATGCGTGCCGACTTCGACAGCGCCTTGGCGATCTCCACCAGTTGCTGCTCGCCGACCCTGAGCGTGCCGACACGCGCCTCGGGATCGAGCTCGATGCCGAGACGCTGCAGCAGCGCGCTGGCAGTGCGGCTGCTCGCCTTGCGGTCGACGACCAGCCCGGCGATCAGCTTTTCGCGGCCGAGGAAGATGTTGTCGGCGACGCTGAGCTCGGGGACGAGGTTGAGCTCCTGGTGGATGATGGCGATGCCGGCGTCCTCGGCGTCGCGGACGCCGGTGAAGCGGACCGCCTGACCGTCGATCGCCACGGCGCCTTCGTAGTCGGTATAGACGCCCGACAGGATCTTCATCAGCGTCGACTTGCCGGCGCCGTTCTCGCCCATCAGCGCATGCACCTCGCCGGGCCGGAGGTCCAGGCTCACATCCGACAGCGCGGCGATGCCGCCGAAGCGCTTGGAAATGCCCGTCGCGCTCAGCACGACGGCGGGACCGTCGGCGGCCGCATTGCCAGTCGTGGTGGAATCAATGCGCTGCATGGCAAAGGACGGCCTCCCTCCGTCGTCTTCGATTGTTTGAACGCTAATCTAAACGTTTCGAATGTGTCAAGCGCATATCTGGTTTCTGAGGATTGTTGCATTTCAATTCTTGCGGAAAATGCCGGGTTTGCGTAGGTTTGGCCAAATAGGGGTGGCTAAACGTTTCGAAAATGACGGTGTCAGGGCGGAAAAAACAGCGGAAATCCACAGCGCCGACCATGCTGCATGTGGCTGAGGCGGCGCGTGTGTCCGTGGCCACCGTGTCGGCAGTGCTCAACGGCACCGCCACCGTCAGTCCGGAGCTTACCCAGCGCATCGAGCAGGCGATCCGCGACATCGGCTACAAGCGCAACGCCATTGCCCGCAGCCTCAAGATGGGCACCACGCGGACCATCGGCCTGACCGTGCCGCACATCACCAACCCGTTCTTCACCGATGTTGTTTCGGTCATCCAGCAGGCGTTCGACCGCGCCGGCTACGCCGTCATGCTGTGCTGCACGGACGAGGACCTGAACACGCAGGACGACCAGATCCGGCTGCTGCTCGACCGCATGGTCGACGGGCTGATCGTGGCGCGCGTCGGCGACGGCGGCATCCTGAAGGGCATCGTCGGGGACGCCAACGTGCCGGTGGTGCTGCTCGACCGCCTCTGCGACGGCGTCGACACCGATGCGGTGGTGCTGGACAACCAGCGCGCCGTGTTCGACGCCGTCACCTATCTGATCCATCTCGGCCATCGCCGCGTCGGCTATATCACCGGCGCATCCGACATATCCCCCATGCATGACCGTATGATCGGCTACCGCGAGGCGCTGCAGGCCGCCGGCCTGCCGGTGGCGGAGGAGCTCATACGCTCCGGCAATTTCCACGAGATCGACGGCTATAACGCCACAATGCAGCTGCTTTCGCTGCACGACCGGCCAAGCGCGATCTTCTCGGCCAACAACCCGATGGTGATCGGCACCATGAAGGCGATCCGCGACATCGGCCTCAGCTGCCCCGAAGACATTTCGGTCGCCTGCTTCGACGATTTTCCCTGGTCGGACGTGTTCGTCCCGCAACTGACCACCGTGGCGCAGCCGGTGCAGGCGATCGGCGAGCAGGCGGCGAACCTCCTGCTCGACCGGCTGGCCGGCAACAGGGAGGCGCCACCGCGCAAGCTCGTGCTGAAGGGCCGGCTGATGATCCGCAATTCCTGCCGGCCGCTCGGCGCGCTCGCGCAGAGCGTCAGCGCGTAAATCCGAAGGAGCTCTCGCCGAGCAGCTGCAGCCTCGGAAAGATGCCCCGGCCGCCGGCGACCACACGGGTGCCTTTGCCGATCACCGTCTTGGGGTCCGCTTTCAGCACCGTGCCGCCGGCCTCTTCGACCAGCAGCATGCCGGCCAGGCAATCCCAGGCGTTCATGTGCTCCTCGACATAGCCGAGCAGCCGGCCGGCCGCCGCATAGGCAAGCATGAGCGCTCCGGAAGCATTGCGGTAGAAGACGCCGCCCTCGCCCATGATCAGGCCGATGAGAATGACGACGTTCGTGGTGGAGGCGCGGTTGGAAAGCCCAGTGCCGACGGCGCCGTCGGAAAGCGACGCCGCATTGCTGGCCTTGATCGGCTTGCCGTTGAGGAAGGCGCCGCCGCCGCGGCGAGCGTAGAACGTCTCGTCGGTCGAGGGTTCGTGAATGACGCCCACGATCGTCTCGCCGTTCCTGGCGCAGGCGATCACCACGCACCAGGCGGGAATGCCGCGCACGAAATTGGCGGTGCCGTCGATCGGGTCGATCACCCAGACATGACCGGTTGTTCCGGTGACCGCCGCGTGCTCCTCGCCGACGATGCCGTCTTGCGGATAGTCCTCGGCGACGGCCGCGCGGATGAACAGCTCGACCTCGCGGTCGGCCTCGGAAACCAAGTCCTGGTGGCCCTTGCTCTCGATGGTCAGATTGTCGAGGTCGCGAAAATATTTCAGCCCCAGCTCGCCGGCGCGCCGCGTCAGGTCGATGGCAAAATGCATGCGGTCGTCGAGATCATGGGTCATGGGCAGGCTCGCGCTTTGGCGGGGAGCCTGCCCTTAACAGATGAGTATGTCAGAAGCCATGGCGGCGTCAGGCCGCCTTCAACATCGATTTGTGCACGTCGGCAAGGATCTCGAAGGAGCGCACGCGCGCCGCATGGTCGAAGCACTGCGCCGTCACCATCAATTCATCGGCGCCAGTGCGGCTTATGAAGGCGTCGATGCCCTGGCGCACCGTCTCCGGCGAGCCGACAAGGGCGCAGGACAGCGCTTGGGCAAGCATGGTTTTCGCCGCAGGGTCGAGGTCGCGGTCGTAATTCTCGACCGGCGGCGGCAATTGGCCGGGGCGGCCGCTGCGCAGATTGACGAAGGCCTGTTGCAGCGAGCTGAACAGAAGCTTCGCCTCGGCGTCCGACGGCGCGGCGAAGACATTGAGGCCGAGCATGACATAAGGCTTGTCGAGTTGCGCCGACGGCTGGAAGCGCGTGCGATAGACCTCCAGCGCATGATCGAGCTCGGCCGGGGCGAAATGCGAGGCGAAGGCGTAAGGCAGGCCGAGAAGGGCTGCGAGCTGCGCGCCATAGAGGCTGGAGCCCAAGATCCAGACCGGCACGCTCTGGCCCTCGCCGGGCACGGCGCGAATGCGCTGGCCTTCCTCGGCCGGCTGGAAATAGCCCATCAGCTCGACGACGTCCTGCGGGAAATTGTCGGCGCTTTCGAGATTCCGCCGCAGCGCGCGCGCGGTCAGCATGTCGGTGCCCGGCGCGCGGCCGAGGCCGAGATCGATGCGGCCGGGGAAAAGCGCCGCCAGCGTGCCGAACTGCTCGGCGATCACCAGCGGCGCATGGTTGGGCAGCATGATGCCGCCGGCGCCGACGCGGATCGACTTCGTCCCGCCGGCGACATGCGCGATCACGACGGACGTCGCCGCGCTCGCAATGCCCGGCATGTTGTGGTGCTCGGCCAGCCAGTAGCGCCTGTAGCCCAGCCGCTCGGCATGGCGGGCAAGGTCGAGCGAATTGGCAAGCGACTGCGAGGCCGTGCTGCCTTGCGTGATCGGCGACAGGTCGAGAACCGAAAGGGCCGTCATTGGTCAGGTCTCCACGATGCGTTTTTCCCGCAGCCTCGTCTCGAAGGCGGCGCGGTCGGGAATGACGATGGCGAGCTGATTCTCCAGCACGCCGGCGAGCTCGGTGGCGGTCGCGATCTCGCGCTGCTCGCTGCGGCCGCCGGCATGATGTATCGACAGCCGGTTGTTGCGCAGCGCATAGCGCCGGCCGGGCAAGGCGAGCGCGGCAACCAGCGTTGTCAGGAAATGCGAGCTCGGATGCGTCGACAGGAAATGGCTGCCGACCAGGTAGTCGACCTCATAGGCCTGGCTCATGTCGAAGCGGTAGAGCGTGCGCCAATCGCCGCCAATGCCTGCTTGCAGGCGAAGATGGTCGCCGGTTTCGACGATGCGGAAGGCCTCGTGCGGCGTCTGCTGCTCGAGCCCAGGCTGCAAAAGCAGCGGCGCCGTCAGCGTCAGGCCGCCGAAGCCGACATCGGCAATGTAGGTGCGGCCGCCGAGCTCGACGCGTAGCAGCATGTGGCTGCGCGCAGTGACGGCATCATCCGGCTGGCCCCACAACACGCGCGCCGCCAGCCCGCTGGCGGTGAAGCCGAGCGCCTTCAGCGCATGCATGAAGATGAGATTGTGCTCGAAGCAATAGCCGCCGCGGCCCTGGCCAAGAATCTTGTCCTGCAGCGAGGCGATGTCGAGCCCGACGGAAACGCCCATCAAGGCGTCGATATTCTCGAACGGGATCGCCTGCGGGTGAGTTGCGTGCAGCGCCTGCAGCGTGGCCAGCGAAACGTCGGTTGGCCCGTCATAGCCTATGCGGGCGAAATAGCCATCGAGATCGAAGTCGGTCATTCAGGGGCAGGTCCGGCTTGACCGGCCCGATATAGGCACTCCTCGACGATGCCGCAAACGATCGGCCGGCACTCAGGATTGGGCCAGTGTCAAGGTATCGACCTCTGATCGTTGTCGTTCGAATCGTCGTCGATGACCGCCATGGACTGCTGCGCCGCCAGGAAATTGCCGACATGGCTCAAGCCCTCGAAATGGTCGCAGAAGACCTTGATGACGACCAGCAACGGCACCGCCATCAGCGCGCCGACGAAGCCCCATAGCCATGACCAGAAGGCGATGGCGATCAAGATCGCCACCGCGTTGATCTCGAGGCGTCGGCCGACCACCGTCGGCGTCACGAACTGGCCTTCGACGATATCGCACAACACCACGAAAGCCGGCGCCAGCAGCGCATAGGCGATCGTGTCGAAGCTGATCAGCGCGATGATGGCGACGAGCAGGACGGTCATCAGCGCGCCGACATAGGGCAGGAAGTTGAGCAGCGCCGCCGCCGCGCCCCACACCAACGGGGTGGGCATGCCGAGCCCCCAGAGGCCGAGCCCAATCACCGTGCCGAGGCCGGCATTGATCAGGGCAACGGTAAGCAGATAGTGCGAGATTTCGTGCTCGACGTCATAGACCACGCGCAGCGCCCGCTTCTTCTGGGTCATGCTGGTGAAGGACTGCACGATCTTCTCGTAGAACAGCGTGCCCGAGGCGAGCAGGAACAGCGACAGCACGAAGACGATGGTGATCGAGGTGCCGGCTTCCAGGATATTGCTGGCTGCCGTGGACAGAACGCCGGAAGGCGCCACCGCGACCCGCTGCACGCCCGGCTCCTGCGAAGTCTCGGTCAGAGCTTCCAGCTGATGCGCGAGATCCATCACCCGTTCGAGCGGCCGCTTGAACGGCGCCAGCCGTTCGGTGAGCTGCTGGCCGATCGAATAGCTGTTGTTGATGAGGTCGATGACCGGACCGCTGAGCAGATAGCCTGCGACGACGAAAACAAAGATTGAAAGCAGCACCAGCAACGTCGCCGAAACCACTTCCGGTACGCCGTGCTTGCGCAGGAAGCGCACGATCGGCGTCAGCGTCAGCGCCAGCAGGAAGGCGAGGATTACCGGCATGAAGAAATCACGGGCGAAATAGAGCGCCGCGATCGTCAGAAGAATGAAAATCCCGATCACCAGCGATCGCGTCAAACGCATGTCCGCCCGGGCGCTGGCACGCGGATCAGGGCTTTCGGTAACGCTCGCGCCCGAAGCGATCGGCTCGGCTTTCATCGGTTCCCCTTGCAAGCCCGCCACCCAAACAATGAATGCATGGCAGGCTTCTGGGCGAAACGCGGGAGTTCCGGGCAAGGTTCCATGAGCCGGCTGTCCGCGGCATCGCTCCTGCGGTCGCGCTGCGGGTCGGCCAGTCTTGGCGAACAGACTTCCGCTCAGCCGGCCGGCGCCACGATGGCGGGCGCGGTTTTGGCCGTCTCCTTGCGCACGATCGGCGCCACCCTGGTGCCGTAAAGCTCGATCGCCTTCATGATCTTGGCGTGCGGCATGGTGCCGATCGCCATTTGCAGCAGGAAGCGGTCGTTGCCGAAGATCTTGTGCTGGGAGACGATCTTTTCCGCCACGGTCTCAGGATTGCCGACGAAGAGGGCCCCGTTCGGGCCTCGCGACTGATCGAAATGCGCGCGCGAGGTCGGGCCCCAGCCGCGCTCGCGGCCGATGCGGTTCATCACCTCGGCCTGCGGTCCGTAGAAATCGTCGGCCGCCCGTTCGGTCGTCTCGGCGATGAAGCCGTGCACGTTGATGCTGGTGGGGAGGCTGGCCGGATCGTTGCCGCCGCGCCGCGCCGCCTCGCGATAGATATCGAACAACGGCGCGAAACGCGCCGGCTCGCCGCCGATGATGGCCAGCGCCAGCGGCAGGCCGAGCACGCCGGCGCGGGCGGCGGATTGCGGCGTGCCGCCGATGGCGATCCAGACCGGCAGTTTTTCCTGCAACGGACGCGGATAGACGCCGCGGCCGTTGATCGGCGCGCGCAGCTTGCCCTGCCACGTCACTGTCACCTGGTCGCGGATGCTGAGCAACAGGTCGAGCTTCTCGGCGAACAGTTCGTCATAGTCCTCGATATTGTAGCCGAACAGCGGGAAGGATTCGATGAAGGAGCCGCGCCCGGCCATGATCTCGGCGCGGCCGCCGGACAGAAGGTCGAGCGTCGCGAATTGCTGGAAGACGCGCACCGGATCGTCGGAGGAAAGCACGGTGACCGCGCTGGTGAGCTTGATGCGCTTCGTGCGCTCGGCCGCCGCGGCCAGCGCCACCACCGGCGCCGAGGCGGCATAGTCGGGACGGTGATGCTCGCCGAGGCCGAACACGTCGAGGCCGACCTGGTCGGCCAGCTCGATTTCCTCGATGAGGTTGCGCAGCCGTTCATGCGGGCCGATGGCGCCGGGGCCCGGCTCCGGGCTGACATCGGCGAAAGTGTAGAGACCGAGTTCCATCTGGTTGCGTCCTCAATGTTCACGTCGGCGTTTGTCGTCGGCCCTAGAGGTAACCATCCGCCGTTCTGCCGGCCAGACGCGCGATCTGTGAACAGTGCATCGCGCTGCCGGGTCGTATCCCTGCGGCAACAAGCCCGAATTTTTCATGGCTGCCATACCGTTTTGGCGCTTGAACTTGCCGTTTTCACGCGTATGTAAGCGTCGCGAATAGACTGCAGGGAAGTGCACTTGGCTATCTACAGGGAAAAAGACATTTTCGAGCGGCGCAGTGCCGCGAACGAGGCAAAGAAGGCGCTGCTCGAGCGCTTCAAGGCAAAGCCGGCGGCGGATGATCCGACAGTGCTGGCTCGCCAGGCCGAACGCAAGGCTATCCTTGAGGCCCGCGCCATCCGCGAGGCGGAAAAGGCTCGGCTGAAGCAGGAAAGGCTGGCGCGCGAAGCGGCCGAGAAGGCCGAGCGCGAGGCGATTGCCGAAGCGGCGCGTCTTGCGGCGGAAGCGGCGGCGGCCGAAGAGGCCAAGCGCCGCGAGGCCGAGGAATCCGAGCGCATCGCTTTCGAGCTTGCCGATGAGGCCGCGCGCAAGGCCAAGCGTGACGCACGCTACGCCGCCCGCAAGTCTCGCGTCGGCCGGACGCCTCCGGGCTTCTCCGCCCGCTAGAGCAATTCCAGGAAAATGGTTCAGGGTCGCCGAAAGCGGCCCTGAACGCGTTTGTGCTACGTATACCGAGCTAGGCGACCAGTTTCAGCCCGACGATGCCGCAGACGATCAGGCCGATACAGGCGAGCCGGACGATCGTCGCCGGCTCGCCGAGCAGCCAGATGCCGAGCAGCGCCGTGCCGACGGTGCCGATGCCGGTCCACACCGCATAGGCCGTGCCGACAGGCAGCGTCTTCAGCGCCAGCCCGAGCAGGCCGAGGCTGACGATCATCGAGGCAATGGTGAGAAGGGTCGGCAGCGGCTTGGAGAAGCCGTCGGTATATTTGAGGCCGATCGCCCAGCCGATCTCGAACAGGCCGGCGAAGAAAAGAAAAATCCAGGACACCGAAGACACTCCGTCATTCCAGCATCGCCTGAGATGCTTGGCGGCGGGTCGTCCCGGCCGGTTTTCGGGGAAGCGAGGTCGTTCCTCGCCCTTTGATATGGGGTGGCCTCGATCAGCAAAACACCGGCAGCATTGTCATGCCGCCGGTTCAAAGTCAGCATCGAGCCGGATCGACCGAATCCGGCCGCTTACTTTTCCTTGATTCGCAACGCCTTGACCGGCGGCGCCTTCGGAGCCGGGGCCGCGGCGGGCTTCTTGGCGTCCTTCTTCGGCTTGCGGGCTTCCTTGCCCGCCTTCATCGCACCTTTAGCCATGATTCGCTCCTCCGATTGTGGACGTGCGAGTGAAACAAGAGAAATGCCCGGCTGCAAGAGGCTGTGCCGCTTTGCGAAGCCGATCGACCGGCTGTCAACCGATTTCCGAAACCTCGCACGGGCTGGTGCATTGTCTGTGAGGCGGGCCGTCAAGCTCGGGCGCGGGGCAGCTCGGAGATCAGATGGCAGGACATAGCGGCTCGAGACGGGTGATCTACGCAGCGCTCGCCGGCAATTTGGCGATCGCGGCGACCAAATTCACGGCGGCAGCGCTCACTGGTTCGTCCGCCATGCTGTCGGAAGGTGTGCATTCGCTGGTCGACACCGGCAACGGCGCGCTGCTCCTTCACGGCATGCACCGCGCCGCGCGGCCGCCCGACCGCACCCACCCGCTCGGCCACGGACGCGAGCTCTATTTCTGGAGCTTTATCGTGGCGCTTCTGGTGTTCGCGCTCGGCGCCGGCGTCTCATTCTATGAAGGCGTCATCCACATCATGGCGCCCGAGCCGTTCGTCAACGCCAAGGTCAACTACATCGTGCTCGCCCTTTCCTTCCTGTTCGAGGGCAGCTCATGGCTGTTAGCGCTGAAGGAGTTCCGGCAGCAGAAGGGCAAGCAAGGCTGGCTGCAGGCCGTGCAATCGAGCAAGGATCCCAGCGTCTATACGGTACTGTTCGAGGACAGCGCCGCGCTGCTCGGGCTTGCAGTCGCTTTCGCCGGCATCCTGTCGGCCCAGCTTCTGGGAATCCCCGAGCTCGACGGCCTCGGCTCGATCGGCATCGCCATCATCCTCGGCGCGACCGCCATCTTCCTGGCGCGCGAGAGCAAAGGGCTGCTGCTGGGCGAACCTGCCTCACCCGAAGTGCAGAAGAGGGTGCTGGCGATCGTCCAGGACGATCCGGCGGTGCAGCGCGCGAACGGAATCCTGAGCGTCCATATCGGGCCGGAGGAAATCGTCGCGGGCTTGAGCATCGAATTCGAGGATCATCTCAGCGCGCCCGATATCGAGGCCTGCGTCGAGCGTCTGGAAGCCAGGCTCAAGAAGGAAATGCCGCAAATAACGAGGCTCTTCGTCAAGCCGCAAGCCACTGGCACATGGGAGCGGCGGCGCAAGGCCATGGCCGAGGCCTCGGAGGAGGGATAGGCTTTGATAAAGCGAATTTGTCAGGAGGAAGGCCGATGAAGATCGACGGCGGATGCCATTGCGGCGCGATCGCCTATGAGGCGGAGGTCGATCCGGAAAAGACCTCGATCTGCCACTGCACCGACTGCCAGCAGCTGACCGGCACGGCCTTTCGCGTGACGGTTCCGGCGCCGGAAAGCGACTACCGGATTACCAGGGGCGTGCCGAAGGTCTATGTCAAGACCGGGTCGAGCGGCGCCAGGCGGGCGCAGGGCTTTTGCGGCGAGTGCGGATCGCACCTCTACGCCACGTCGGTGGGAGATGGGCCCAAGATCTACGGCATCAGGGTCGGCACGGCGCGTCAGCGCGAGGAACTCGTCCCGAAAAAACAGGTCTGGCACCGTTCGGCCTTGCACTGGCTGCCGGAGTTTGAAGGCATGGCGACCATCGAGGAGCAGTAGCACTGTCGGATCGGCCCCGTTGGCGGAAGCCTCGGCGATTGGCTGAATCTTTCGCGCCTTCGTCATCCCCTCGGGCTTGACCCGAGGATCCTGCCGTGAACGATGTGAGGGGGCTCGGCGGAGCAGAATTCTTAACCGTCTCAATGCCTTAGCGTCACGGCATGGATTCCAGGGTCTGCGCGCGTCGCTTCGCTCCTTGCTCCGCCCTGGAATGACGACGGGACGGGCGCTTCGCCAAATTCCGGCGGCTACCTACTCGTCGCCCTCCACGACGCGCAGCCTGAGCTGACCCGTCTTGGAGTCCGCCACCCGCGCGCCGGCGTCGGCCTTTGGCGCTGCGCTTCGCGCGGCCTCGGCCTCGCCTTCCGCGAATTCCAGCGCCTCGATCTTCTGGCCGCGCTTGGTCACCTTCGACGTCGAGACTAGGATGTCGTCGATGTCCCGCGCCGCCTGGCCGAAATGCGTCTGCAGCCGGCGTACCCGCTCGTCGACCCGACCCACATCCTCCATCAGGCGGATGACCTCGCCCTGGATCAGATGCGCCTGCTCGCGCATGCGGGCGTCCTTGAGGATCGCCTGGATGACCTGGATCGACAGCATCAGCAGCGAGGGCGAGACGATGACGACGCGGGCGCGATGCGCCTTCTGCACCACCGCCTCGAAATTCTCGTGGATCTCGGCGAACACCGATTCCGACGGCACGAACATGAAGGCGGTGTCCTGCGTCTCGCCCTGGATCAGGTATTTTTCGGCGATATCGCGGATATGCACCTCGATGTCGCGCCGGAAAGCCTGCGCCGCCGCCTTCTGCATGGCCTCACCCTCGGCGGCGCGGATGGCGTTCCACGCTTCCAGCGGAAACTTGGCGTCGATGGCGAGTGACGGCGCGCCGTTGGGCATCCGCACCAGGCAATCGGGCCGGCTGCCGTTGCTGAGACTGGCCTGGAACTCGTAGGCGCCATGCGGCAGGCCGTCGGCGACGATCGCTTCCATCCGCGACTGGCCGAAGGCGCCGCGCGTCTGCTTGTTGGAGAGGATCGCCTGCAGCTGCACGACCTGGCCGGCCAAGGACTGGATGTTGCCTTGCGCGGTGTCGATCACCGCCAGCCGCTCCTGCAGCTTGGCCAGGCTTTCATGCGTCGACTTGGTCTGCTCGGCCATGGTCTGGCCGAGACGCCCGGTCATGGCGTCGAGCCGTTGTCCGAGCGATTGGGTGAGCTCGGCCTGCCGCGCCCCGAACACCTCGGCGATCGCCCCCATGCGCCCCTGCATCTCGGCCTGCGCTTGCATGATGTCGGCCATCCTCGCCTCGGCATCGCGGGCATGGTCGGCGGCTTCGGCGGCCGCCGCTGCGCGCGCCCCGGCCGCACGCCACAAGGCGACGACGAGCGCCACGGACAGCGCAAGCAGAAGGATCGCGCCGAAAGCCAGCGCCTGGCCAAGCGTGATGGTCGTGGCGCCGAGCCGCGCGATGGGCTCGGAAAGGATGGAGGTCATGTCGTTCATTTGGGCAGCATAACCGATTCGGCCTCCTGGCACAGATCAAAACGTGAACAGGTCGAAGATGCCCCGGTTGACGCTTTTCAAGCGAGGTCTTAGGTGAGACGCCATGTCGATCAAGCCGCTCATCATCCTTCCAGATCCCGTCCTGCGCCAGGTTTCCAAGCCGGTCGAGCGCGTCGATGCCGATTTGCGCAAGCTCGCCGACGATATGCTGGAGACCATGTATGACGCGCCGGGCATCGGCCTCGCGGCGATCCAGGTCGGCGAGCCGCGGCGGCTGCTGGTCATCGACCTTGCCAAGGAGGGCGAGCCGCCTCAGCCGCATGTCTTCATCAATCCGGAAGTGCTCGAAAGTTCCGACCAGCGCTCCGTCTATGAGGAAGGCTGCCTGTCGATCCCCGACTATTACGCCGAGGTCGAGCGCCCGGCTTCGGTGCGGGTGAAGTATCTCGACCGCGACGGCAAGCTGCAGGAGATCAAGGCGGAAGGCCTGATGGCCACATGCCTGCAGCACGAGATCGACCATCTCAACGGCGTTTTGTTCATCGACCACATCTCGAAGCTCAAGCGCGACATGGTGGTGAGGAAGTTCAAGAAGCTCGCCAAGGACAAGGCACCGGGCAAGATGGTGGGCTGACGTCCGCCTTGGAACCCACTGCCTTGAGCGCAGGCTCCCATTATGATATCGATGATATCAGAGTGGAGAAACGCCGATGGGCGATATGTTAATTCGAGGCATTCCCGAGCCTTTGAAGCATGAAATTGAGCAAGCTGCTCGCAGGGGTGGCCACAGCCTGTCGAGCAAAGCCATCGATCTTCTGCGCAAAGGTATCGTTGCGGAAAAAGAGGCCAAGCCGGAGCGGGGCGTTTCGGCCTGGGATGCGATTCGCTCGGCATTCGTTGCTGAAAACGCCACTGACGAGACGTTCGCAGAGATAATGGACGAAATCGAAGCGGAAAGGAAACGTGACTTTGGTCGTCCGGTCGAGGATTTCGAGTGATCGTCCTCGACACCAACGTCATTTCCGAAGCCGGCAAGCCGGTGCCAAATCCGATCGTTGCCGAATGGCTTAACAAACAGGATGTTCTGGAACTCTACCTCTGCGGCCCGGTTATCATGGAGCAATCCTTTGGCGCGGAAAGATTTTTGAACAGGACTGGATCGGATCGCTATATCCGTGCCCTGGATCATCTGATCTCGCATCAGTTTGCCGGTCGCGTGGTGGAGTTTGCGGGCTCAACCCCTCGTCTTGCCGGCAAGTTGCGGGCCATGCGTGAGCGAATGGGCCGTCCAATGAGCCTGCCCGACGCCATGATCGCTGCGATTTGTCTCGCGCAAGATGCAACCCTGGCGACTCGCAATATCCCTGACTTCGACGGGCTTGACCTGAAGCTCGTAAACCCTTTTGAAGCGGGCGCCTGAGCCAGCTGGCATTCGGGCCTCAAAACAGGATCGCAGGACGTCATGCCGCTTCGCGTCATCTTCATGGGCACGCCGGATTTTTCCGTGCCGACCTTGCGCGCCGTCGCCGAGGCCGGCCACGAGATCGCGGCCGTCTACACCCAGCCGCCGCGCGCCGCCGGCCGGCGCGGGCTGGGGCTGACGCCCTCGCCGGTGCAGCGCGAGGCGGAGCGGCTGGCGCTCGAGGTGCGCACGCCGGCATCGCTGAAAAGCGAGGCCGAGCAGCAGGCTTTTGCCGCCTTGCAGGCCGATGTCGCGGTGGTCGTCGCCTACGGGTTGCTGCTGCCGAAAGCCGTTCTGGACGCGCCAAGGCTGGGCTGCCTCAACGGCCATGCCTCGCTTTTGCCACGCTGGCGTGGTGCTGCTCCCATCCAGCGCGCCATCATGGCCGGCGACACCGAGACCGGCATGATGGTCATGAAGATGGAAGAGGGTCTGGACACCGGGCCGGTGGCGATGGTTGAAAAAGTCGCCATCGCGCCCGACATGACGGCCGGCGAATTGCATGACCGACTGATGGTTCAAGGCGCTTCGCTGATGGTTCAGGCGCTCGCGCAGTTGGGGATAAATTGTCTGACATTTACCCAACAGGCAATGGCAGGGGTGACCTACGCCCGAAAGATCGATAAATCGGAGACACGCGTAGACTGGACGCGGCCTTCTGGCGAAGTCCACAATCACATTCGCGGCCTCTCGCCCTTTCCAGGCGCGTGGTGCGAGGTCGACATTGGCGGCCGCATGGAGCGGCTGAAACTGCTTCGCTCGACGCTCTCGGATGGCGTCGGCGAGTCGGGAGGAATTCTCGATGACCGGCTGACGATCGCCTGCGGGACAGGCGCGGTCAGGCTGGTCGAAGTTCAACGGGCGGGCGGAAAGCCTGCCGCCGCGCAGGAGTTTTTGCGCGGAGCCAAGATCGAAAAAGGAACGAAACTCACATGAGCATGATGTCGATACGCGCGGCGACGCCGCGGGATCGCGAGGCGATCCGCCTCGTCGAAGAACATGCCTTTGGCCAGCAGGCGGAAGCCGGCCTGGTCGACGCGCTTGTCACCGGCGGCGATGCCGTCGTCGAGCTGGTTGCAGAGGAAGACGGGCAGGTCGTCGGCCATATTCTTTTCTCGCGGCTGTTCGTTCAGAGCGGCACCAAGCAGTTCGCCGCCGTCGCGCTGGCGCCGCTGGCGGTCGAGCCGTCGTTCCACGGCACCGGCATCGGCGGCGCGCTGATCCGCGAGGCGCATGTACGGCTCAAGGAAGCCGGCGAGACGCTGGCCGTGGTTTTGGGCGATCCGACCTATTATGGCCGCTTCGGCTACAGCCATGCCCGCGCCGGGAAGTTCGAGAGCGAGTACCAGGGCGAGGCGCTGCAGGCGCTGGCCTGGGGCGACGCGCCCGAGACCGGCAGGCTGGTCTACGCTTCCGCCTTTACCGCTTTAGCCGCCTAGGCGAGCGGCAAGCGCCGCAGGACATGCCGCGTTTTCGGCTCGATATCGAATATGACGGCAGCCAATTCGCCGGCTGGCAGCATCAGGCCGACCAGCCCTCGGTGCAGCAGGCGATCGAGCAGGCGATCGAGAAATTCTGCGGTGAAGAGGTAAGAATACGTGCCGCCGGCCGCACCGATGCCGGCGTGCACGCCACCGCGCAGGTCGCGCATGTCGACCTGGCCAAAGCGTGGTCGGGCGACAAGGTGCGCGACGCCGTCAACGCGCATCTGCATGCGGCCGGCACGCGTGTCGCCATCCTGAAAGCTGGCGTCGTCCCCGACGGTTTCGACGCGCGGTTTTCCGCCACCGGCCGCCACTATCTCTATCGCATCCTCAATCGTCGGGCGCCGGCGGCGCTGGAAAAGGGCAAGGTCTGGTGGGTGCCGAAGCGGCTCGACGCCGAGGCCATGCATGAGGCGGCCAAGGTGCTGCTCGGAAAGCATGACTTCACCACCTTCCGCTCCACCCAGTGCCAGGCCGAAAGCCCGGTCCGCACGCTTGACCGCCTCGACGTCAGCCGCGATGGCGACTTCATCGAGCTGCGCAGCTCGGCGCGCTCTTTTCTGCACAACCAGGTGCGCTCGATGGTCGGCTCGCTGAAGCGCGTCGGCGACGGCTCCTGGAGCGCCGCCGATCTCAAGGCGGCGCTCGAAGCACGCGATCGCGCCGCCTGCGGCCAAGTAGCGCCGCCGGACGGGCTGTTTCTCGTCGGGGTGGATTATCCGGAGGGCGTCTGAGCGCGGTCTCGATCAGCCGGCGTCGACCCCGGCGAGTTCGCCAGACCAATTGGCTCCGCCATAGAACAGTCGCAGAATCACGACCCGCTCAGGTTCCACCACGAAGGCAACGGTGATCCGGCGTTCAAACCCGACAACACGAAGCCCCGGCCGCACGTCATCACGAAGCGTGCCTCGTTCGGAGCCATGATCGAGACGCTCGCAGAACGTCCGTATGCGACGATCATAGCGATCCGCCGTGATGGGGCTGCTGGCCTCAGCAACAATAGTATAAATACGATCGAGATCGTCGCCGGCATCAAGCGAGTAGACGACGGCGCGGCGCTTCACGGTTTCTTCTGCGAGTGAGTCTCGTGGCGCTTGCGCGCCCGTTGGGCCATTTCCGCAGGCGAAATGACTTTGCCAGGGTTTGTCTTCAACGCATCATAGGTCGGTGCGACTTCCTCGCGGAGCCAGCGCTCCACCGCGGCGTCGCGCTCCTGAAGGGCGCGAAGCCCCGCGCGGATGACTTCGCTGCTGGTCGCATAGGTGCCCGAGCGGACGAGTTGATCGATGAAGGCGGCTTGCTCCGCCGGCAGGCTGAAGGTGCGTTTTTCGGTGGCGGACATAGATTCCCTCCACGAAGAGAACGGTATGAAATTATCATACCATTCTGCCCCGTAAATTGAAAGACCTTGTCAGTCGGGCAGGATCAACCCGTCGTGCCGTCTGGTATGTCGATGCCGAGCAGCGCCTGCAGGCCGAACAGGACCAGCAGCGAGGCGATGAACATGCCGACGAACACGGCCGTGCCCACCGCGGCGCCTTTGCCGATGGTTGTATTGGTCATGCGCCAGGTCAGCACCATCGACAGGGCGAACAGCGCCAGCGACACGAGACTGCTGACCTCGCTGGCGGAAGGCAGGAGCAACCTGAGCAGCGCCGAGGGCAGCATCAGCCAGGCGATGATCGCCGACGCCCAGTTGGACGCGACGACATAGTGGACGAAGCGGCCGCCGATGCCGGCGCGCGGCGCCACCAGCGCAAGCGCCACCAGCGGCAGCACCCAGGAGCCGATATCGACGGTCGCCAGCCTTATCAGCATGCCGAGGCGCCCGGCGAAGGCACTGGGGTCGCCGACCTCATTGGCTATCCCGACCCAGCCGACGATCAGCGCCGGAGCCGCCACGACGATGGCAAAGAAGGAATTCCAGAAACCGTCGGCCGAAAGGTCGAGCAGGCGCAGGCCATCAGCCTTGCCGAACATCAGCCGCCAGGCGCCGGCCAGCGAAGCATAGGTTTCGTCTGCCGAAAGCATGGTCACGAAAGGCCTTGTCCGAACCAGTCTTCGATAAAGCGTTCGTAGATTTGCGTCAGCGTCTCGAGGTCGGCAAGCGTGACGCGCTCGTCCACCATATGCATGGTCTTGCCGACCAGCCCGAACTCGACCACCGGGCAATAGTCCTTGATGAAGCGCGCGTCCGACGTGCCGCCGGAGGTGGAGAGCGCCGGCCTCTTGCCGACCACTGCCTTGACCGAACCGCTCAGCGTATCGATCAGCCTGTCGTCGCGGGTGAGGAAGACATGGCTCGGCCGGTCGCGCCAGACAAGCTCGTAGTCGACCGGCGCCTTCTTGCCCGGCCGGTATTTCTTGCGCCCGGCGGCCTGGTCGAGCCTGTTGTGGATCTCGGCCTGAATCGTCTCGGCGTCCCAGGTGTCGTTGAAGCGGATGTTGAAAATGGCCGTCGCCTTCGCCGGGATGACGTTGGTCGCCGCATTGCCGACATCGATCGACGTCACTTCGAGATTGGTCGGCTGGAAATCCTTCGTGCCCTTGTCGAACACCGGATGGAGCAGCGCGTCGACAAGGCTGATCAGGCCACGCACCGGATTGTCGGCAAGCTGCGGATAGGCGACATGGCCCTGGCGACCGTTGGCGGTCACGCTGCCCGACAGCGAACCGCGCCGGCCGATCTTGATCATGTCGCCGAGCGCGTCGGGATTGGTCGGCTCGCCGACGATCGAGGCGTCCCACTTCTCGCCCTTGGCCGCCGCCCAGTCGAGCAGCTTGGTGGTGCCATTGATGGCCGGGCCTTCCTCGTCGCCGGTGACGAGCAGCGACACCGAGCCTTTCGGGCCGCCATTTTTCGCCACCTGGCGCGCAACCGCGGCGATGAAGCAGGCGATGCCGCCCTTCATGTCGACGGCGCCGCGGCCGTACATCTCGCCATTGGCGATTTCGGCGGCGAAGGGCGGATGCGTCCAGGCCGCCTCATCGCCCACCGGCACAACATCGGTATGGCCGGCAAACATCAGATGCGGGCCGTTGCCCGAGCGCCGCGCATAGAGGTTTTCGATGTCCGGCGTGCCGTCTTCCGAGAAGATTGGACGCTCGACCGAGAAGCCGAGCGGCTTCAGCATGTCTTGCAGCGCCGCGAGCGCGCCACCCTCGGCGGGCGTCACGGACGGGCAGCGGATCAGGGCGGCAAGATTCGCGGCGGGATCGGTAGGCAATGTCATGGGCAAAGCGATAGTCGAAAGCGTTTGTCGTGTCACGGTGGCAGATGATCGCCGCTCATGCTGCCGACAATATGGTTTTCATGACGGTAAATGCATGCCGCCCGCAAGTGTGCGGCGGTTCTGGGAGAACGACATGCATAATAGTAAGGTGCCGGCCACGCGAGGACGAATGCATGGCCCGTGAAACGAGAACGATCGCGATAGCCGGCGCCGGCAGCATCGGCTGCTACGTCGGCGGCTGCCTGGCGCTCGCCGGGCGCAAGGTCGTCTTCCTCGGCCGCGGCCGCGTCGTCGCGGCCATGCGCGAAAGCGGGCTGCGCGTCAGCGATCTCGACGGCCGTGACCGCCGCATCGAAGCGCAAGCGATTTCGGCCACCGACGATCCGGCGGCAGCACTCGCCGGCGCGGATGTCATCCTGGTGACGGTGAAGAGCGGCGCGACCGGGGAGATGGCCGGGCTGGTCGCCGCCCACGGACGCCCTGATGCCGTGGTGGTCAGCCTGCAGAACGGCGTCGACAATGCGGACAGGTTGCGCGCCGCGCTCCCTGGACGGCCGGTGTTGACCGGCATGGTCATGTTCAACGTCGTCCTGTCGCCCGACGGCGGGGCGCCGTTGCGTGCGCACCGCGCCAGCCAGGGCGAGGTGATGAGCGACGACGGCGTCGACGGCCTCGTCGATCTGCTTAACGTCGACGGGCTTGCCGTCGAAGCGCGCGCCGACATGAAGGCGGTGCAGTGGGGCAAATTGCTGATGAACCTCAACAATGCCCTCGTCGCGCTTTCCGACCTGCCGCTGGTGAAACAATTGGCCGACCGAAGCTGGCGCGTCATCCTGGCTGGCCAGATCGATGAAGCGCTCGCCGCGATGCGAGCGGCGGGCATAGCGCCGGCGCGCATCACCGGCCTGCCGCCATCGCTGCTGCCGAAAGTGCTGCGGCTTCCCGACTGGCTGTTCGGGCTTCTGGCGCGCCGCATGCTGGCGATCGACCCTCAAGCCCGCTCGTCGATGTGGGACGACCTGAAACGCGGCCGCCCAACCGAGATCGACGAATTGCAGGGCGCGGTCATTCGCCTGGCCAGGCAAACGGGCGTCCCGACGCCGCTCAACGAACGCGTCACCGCGCTGGTGCGTCAGGCGGAAGCGGAAAAGCGCGGTCCGCCCGGTCTCGGGCCGGAAGCGGTCGGCGGCGGTCCTCGATCAGCGTGATCTTCTGCCAGATCTTGCGCGACAGGTTGGAGCTCAGATTCTCGATATCGTTGACGGCGTTGACGACGACATCGTCATTGACCGATTGCGCGAACAGCGCCGCGACCTTGCCGGCGATCGACAGCATTTCGGAGCAATAGTCGAGATAGCGCGCCAGGTCGGCCGCATCGGTGATGCGGGCGGGCGAGTGCGAAGTTGGCTTGAAATCGGCCGACAAAGTCGCCGGATCCTTGGTCAATTGATGCATGTCGATGACATGGATCAGCGAGCGCAGCCCGTGCAGCTGCCGGAAAACCTTCTTGCGCTTGATCGGCTCCTCGGTGCGGATCAGCGCCAGCAGCCCGAGCACTGCCAGGATGACCGTGTTGATCGTCGCCTCGATGCCTTGCATCGACTGCACGGCGTCGTCGGCGCCCGAAATGCGGTCGAGCGGCAGGATGGTGCCGACGAACAGGAATATCGCCACGCCGGCGACGAAGGCCGCGACGATGACGCCGCGCAACCACCAGATCGGCGCTTCCAGTTCCCTGGCGGCCTTGGCGAGATCTCGCGACAGCGACACCAGTTCGGCGGCAACGGCGCGCAGGCCTCTTTCCGGGAAACGCTCCGCGACGCGCTCCTCCAGCCTTTGGGCGGTCTCGATGATCCGCGTCGGATCGAGCGTGCGATAGCGCATGCGACCTCAGCTATCGCCCGGCGCGTTGGTGCGCCTGCCGTAGCGGTTCGGTCCGGGATCGCTGCGGAAACAGGCGAGGATGATAAGCAGGATGGGACCGATGATGAGCGAGATCAGCGCAAAATAGGTCGGCTTGCCGAAATCATGGAAGCGCTTCGCCGTCACCGCGAACGTGGCCCAGGCTGAGATCAGCAGCACGCCCCAGCATATCATGGCCCAATTCTGGCTAGCGGTCGTGTTCAGCTCCACCCGCGCGAACTGGTAGAACGGGAAAAACTGGACAAGGACCAGCAAAATCCCGGCCAGCGCATAGGCGACCGGGCTCAGCCGCCCCGAAAGGCTGAAGAACAGCCAGAAGAATTGCGATCTTTCAGCCAATGGCGTCCGCTCCGTCGTGGACGATCAATCGCGCAGCAATTCGTTGATCGAGGTCTTGGAGCGGGTCTTGGCGTCGACGCGCTTGACGATGACAGCGCAGTAGAGGCTCGGGCCCGGCTCGCCATTGGGCAGCGGCTTGCCGGGCAGCGATCCGGCGACGACCACCGAGTTCGGTGGCACCTCGCCGTAAAAAGCCTCGCCGGTGGCGCGGTCGACGATCTTGGTCGACTGGCCGATGAACACGCCCATGCCGAGCACCGAGCCTTCGCGCACGATGCAGCCTTCGACCACTTCGGAGCGCGCGCCGATAAAGCAATTGTCCTCGATGATGGTCGGGCCGGCCTGCATCGGCTCCAGCACGCCGCCGATGCCGACGCCGCCGGAAAGATGCACGTTCTTGCCGATCTGGGCGCAGGAGCCGACCGAAGCCCAGGTGTCGACCATGGTGCCGGTATCGACATAGGCCCCGACGTTGACGAAGGACGGCATCAGCACGGCGCCCGGCGCGACATAGGCCGACCGGCGCACGATCGAGGACGGCACGGCGCGGAAGCCTGCCTTCTCGAAGTCGACGGCGCTCCAGCCGTCGAACTTGGACGGCACCTTGTCCCACCACACGGCCTGGCCGGGACCGCCCTTGATGATCTCCATCGGGTTCAGCCGGAAGGAGAGCAGCACCGCCTTCTTCAGCCACTGGTTGACGTGCCACTTGCCGTCGTCCTGCCGTTCGGCGACGCGGGCGACGCCGCGGTCGAGCAGGTCGAGCGCCGACTGGATGGCGTCGCGCGTCTCGCCGCGCGTCGCGGTCGAAATCGTGTCGCGCTCCTCGAAGGCCTTCTCGATGGTCTTTTCGAGGCTCGCCAGATCGGGCTTCGACATGATTTCGCTCCATTACCAAGCTGTTAAGGGGCCACGCCTTAACCTGTTTAAAAGTCGCGCGGACCCTATGTTAAGGCTCAATGGGGGTCAATCGCGCCTGCGGCACGGGACGGCGCAAGTGAAGGAATGGACGGGTGGATTCGATGACTCCCATGGAAAAGGCAGGGTGGACGCCGCTGCCGCATTCGGACGAGGATCTGGAGCGCTCGAAAGGCGTGCCGGATACCCCGCAGACGCGTGCCGAGACCTACCGGCTGGCCTGGAACGATCCCGAGTTCATGACGCGTCGCGAATTGCGTGCCGTGCGGCTGCAGCTCGAGCTTCTGAAGCCGGAAATGATCCTGGCCGAACGCGGCATTCATTCGACCGTCATCCTGTTCGGCGGCGCCCGCCTGCCGGAACCCGGCGGCGAAGCCTGGGCGGCCAAGAACGAGACCCAGAAGAAGAACCTCGAGGCGAACAGCAAATATTACGAGGAAGCGCGCAGATTCGCTCGCCTGTGCTCGCAGCAGTCGGCCACCTCCTATTATCGTGAATATGTCGTCGTCACCGGCGGCGGCCCCGGCGTCATGGAAGCGGGCAACCGCGGCGCCGACGATGTCGGCGCGCCGTCGATCGGCTTGAACATCGTGCTGCCGCACGAGCAGGCGCCCAACGCCTATGTCACGCCGGAGCTCTGCTTCAATTTCCACTATTTCGCCGTCCGCAAGATGCATTTCGTCATGCGCGCCAAGGCGGTCGCGGTGTTTCCGGGCGGCTTCGGCACGATGGACGAGTTCTTCGAGACGCTGACACTCATCCAGACGGGACGCATGGAGCGCGTCCCGGTCATCCTGTTCGGCAAGGCGTTCTGGCAAAGGGCGATCGATCTCGATTTCCTCGCCGAGCAGGGCACGATCTCGCCCGGCGACCAGGACATCATCGATTTCGTCGACACGGCCGAAGAGGCCTGGGAGATCATCCGCCGCTTCTACAAGTTGTAGGAACTGATGAATTGAAGAACTGAAGAATTGGGGAAAAAGGACCTCCGGATCGTTCGTCTGTTCTCCAGTTCTTCAATTCCTCGGTTCTCCAATTCCTCTACCCGGGACGGCATCCCGGCCCGGTCTGCCTACACCGGCAGCTCGACCAGCCAGCCATTCGAGTGCGCGAAACGCACGATGGCCGCCCGTGAGTGCAGCGCGAGCTTCTCGGTTGCCCTGGTGCGGTAGGTCTCGATGGTCTTTATGCTGAGGTTGAGCCTGGACGAGATTTCCTTGTTGCTGTAGCCGAGCGCCACCAGCTGGATGACCGACCGTTCCCGTTCGCTGAGATTGCCGGGATCGCCCTGGGTGGCGCCGCGCGGGCTCAATATGCGCGCGGCGAGCGCCGGATCGACATAGTTGTCGCCGGCCAACACGCAGCGAATGGCCTGCAGCAGGTCCGTCGCCGTCGACCGCTTGACCACGAAGCCGCGGCCGCCGGCCGCCAGCACTTGGCGCAGGCAGCCTGGGTCCTCATGCGCCGTCAGCGCTATGCAGCTGACCTCGGGAAAGCGTTCGCCAAGCCGTTCGATCAGCGTGACCCCGTTGACGCCGGGAAGCGATATGTCGACCACGGCGACATCGGGTAGCGTCTTGCCGATCCCTTCAAGGGCATCCTCGGCATTTCCGGCCAGTCCGACGATCGTCAGATCGTCCTGGCTGTCGATCATCGCGCCGACCCCCGACAGGATGATCGGATGGTCATCGACCACGAATATGCGCCTGCAGCACACCTTAACCTCCATCAGTCTGCCAAAGGCCCTGTCACGCGGAAAGGGTCCTCTTGTCCTTGATGGTCTAGGCAACTGGCCCGCCTGGCGCGGGACGCCCGTCTGTTCTGGCGGCCTGAACGGCCGCAACGGGTAAGCCATCCCCCGCCTAACCCAATGAAGCCGGACTGTAAGCCACCGCTAATGTCCGGGATGTGCAGCGCTTCACGTAACCCACCTGACGCCGAAGATGCCGTTTCAGACTTGTTCGCGTCTTGTCGGCCGGACCGTCGATCAGCCGGCCAGAGGCACATCGGCGTAAATGGTGGTTCCCTTGCCCCTGGCGGTTTCAACCGACAATTTACCACCAACCAGCGCCAGCCGCTCCCTCATTCCGGCAAGGCCCAAATGGCCCGGACCAGGTTCGGCGCCGGCGTCGAAGCCGCGGCCGTCATCCTCGATCGTCAGGCGTATCCGATCGTCCTGGATGTGCGCCGTGACGCTGACGCGGCTCGGCGCGGCATGCTTGCCGATATTGGTGAGCGCTTCCTGCGCGATGCGGTACAAAGTGAGCGCGATCTCGGCAGGCGGCGGGCTCGACAGGGCTTCAAGATCCATCTCGCATGCAATGCCAAGTTGGCCGCAAAGCATGGTAGCCAAGTCCTCGACCGAAGCTCTGAGGCCTTGGCGATCGAGGTCCGCGGGTCGCAGGCTCCAGGCGGCGTCATGCACCCTGGCGCTCAGCTGGTCGATAAGCATCGCGGCGCGCTCGAGGCGGGCGTCCATCTCCGGCGAGCCGGCGCGAACGATGTGCAATTCGAGCGCGACGCTGGCGAGCAGCTGGCCAAGATCGTCATGCAGCTCGCGCGACAGGCGCAGGCGCTGCTTTTCCTGCACGGCAACCAGATGCCGCGCCAGAC
>NZ_VFWS01000550.1:0-1140 GCF_006443065.1 Mesorhizobium sp. B1-1-5
TAGGCGGCGTCGGGACCTCGCTGCGGCCGATCGTAACGCGAGGGATCGCCGTCCTTGTCCGCCGCCCATGCGCATGGCGGCCGGCGATGGCGATCAATTCCAGCAGCGCCTCTCTCATCGTTTCAGCATTGCCGATCCGCGTGGGCCGCGCAACCAGGTGAGAGGATCAGGCAAGAGCAAGAGAGTTTTCGGCGCGCGAGGCGGGCCGCAATCCGCCATCTCTAAGGCGCGTCGCGTTTGGCGACGCGTCTTGGGCCTTTGTTTTATGCATGTCGTTTTCCCGGACCGGGCCACTTCCAGGCGACAGGCGTCAGGCCTCCACAAAGGAGATTTGGATATGACGACATCGAAGCGCGCACTGGTGACCGGCGCCAACAAGGGCATCGGCCTGGAGACCGCACGGCGCCTGGCGGCAACGGGATTCAAGGTCTGGCTCGGCGCCCGCGACGCCGCACGCGGCACCGCAGCGGCACAGGCGCTGCGCAGCGAAGGGCTCGACGTCGAGTGGCTCGAACTCGACGTTGTCGATGACGAAAGCGTGGCGGCCGCATCGTCATGGTGAGCAGCTATATCGGCTCGATCGCACGCGCGCAGGACGCAACAGGCGAAAACCAGTCGCCCAACATAATTGGCTATGGCAGCTCCAAGACGGCGCTCAATGCGATTACGGTGGCTTTCGCCAGGGAGCTCGCGCCGCGCGGCATCAAGGTGAATGCCGCTGCTCCCGGCTACACCGCGACCGATCTCAACGGGCACAGGGGCGGTCGCACGGTGCGGCAGGCAGCCGAGATCATCGTGCGCCTGGCGACGCTCGATGCCGATGGTCCGACTGCCGGCTATTTCGACGAGAATGGCCCGCTGCGCTGGTGAACGCGAAAGCGCTTATCCGGCGAGCTTGCTCGCGGCGCGTGCGAGAGCTTCGATTTCGTCCCACCTGCCGGCCTTGACCATGTCGTCGGGGGCGACCCAGGAGCCGCCGACGCAGATGACATTGGGCAGGCTGAGATAGTCGGCCGCGTTCTTGCCGGTGATACCGCCGGTCGGGCAGAATTTCACGTCGGCGAGAGGCGAGGCGAAAGCCTTCAGCGAAGCGATGCCGCCGGACTGCTCGGCCGGGAAGAATTTCAGAAAGCGCAGGCC
>NZ_VFWS01000551.1:0-1140 GCF_006443065.1 Mesorhizobium sp. B1-1-5
GGCGCGATCAAATAGGCGAGCCGCAGGCCGGGCGCCAGCATGCGGTTGAACGAGCCGGCATAGATGACCCGCCGCGGATCGCGCGCGTAGAGCGTCGTCTGCGCTTCGCCCGACCAGCGGATCTCGCTATTGGAATCATCCTCGAATATCCAGCCGGGCCGGTCCGCCGCCCAATCAAGCAGCTTTTGCCGGCGATCCGACGTCATCGTGCAGCCGAACGGCCATTGCTCGGTCGGGGAGACAACGGCCATACGCGCCTCTCGGACCATCACGCCGGCGGCTTCTGTATCGAAGCCTTGCCTGTCGAGCGGGGCGGGAACGGTGACAAGGCCGAAGGCTTCCAGCGTGGCGATCTCGGGCAGGTGGCAAGGATCCTCGACCAGAACGGTGTCGCCGCGGTCGAGCAGAACATGAGACGCGAGAGCGGCCGCTTGCAGCGTATTGCCGATGACGATGATCTGTTCGGGACGACAGTTGATCGCTTTAGCCTCCGCCAGATAGCCCGCGATGCGGGTGGCCAGCAGTGGCGCGCCGCGCGAATAGTCATAGCCGGTGTGGGCGCTGGCGTGCTCGCGCCAGCGGCGGCTAGCGATCTGAGCGAACTCGTCATAGGGGAACTCGTTCAGCGCCGGCACGCCGGCGCTGAGATCGTAGGTCTCGATGCGTTCCGCTGGCAGGTTCATGTCGAGCAGCGCCTGGCCGCGGCGCGAGGGTGCCGGGAGCGCATTTGGACCTGACACCGGTATGACCGCCGTCTCGGCTCGGGGGTGATTGTCTTCCGGCAGCATGGTTTCGACGAAGGTGCCGGCGCCGATCCGACGTGCGACATAGCCCTCCGTGGCAAGTCGCTCATAGGCGAGGACAACGGTGTTGCGCGAGAGCCCGAGTTCCTCGGCCATGACGCGGCTTGGCGGCAGGCGCGCTCCTGGCGCCACGATGCCATCCCGTATCCAGCGGCGCAACTGCTCGAAAAGTTGCTCGTTCAACGGCGTGCCACGGCTGCGGTCGAAGACGATCCTGTGCCAGCTGGGATAGTTGAAAGCGTGCATGTCTGTTCACCGGCTACGGCGGGACCTCACGAGCGGCGACGCAGCCATAAGGATGATCTTCCTATCGAATTGAAATCACCCTATCACATGA
>NZ_VFWS01000552.1:0-1139 GCF_006443065.1 Mesorhizobium sp. B1-1-5
CTATGCCTTCTCTTCGGAAACCTGGTCGCGGCCGAAATCCGAAGTCAGCGACCTGAGGGGCCTGTTGAAGCTGTTCATTCGCCGCGATCTCGCCGAACTGCACCGCAGCGGCGTGCGCGTCAGGATCATCGGCGACAGGGCAGGGCTGCAGCCCGATATCAGGCTCCTGCTCGAAGAAGCCGAAGCGCTGACGTCGGCCAACGAGGCGCTGACGCTGATCATCGCCTTCAACTACGGCGGACGCGACGAGATCGTGCGCACGGCGCGCAAGCTTGCCTCGGCCGTCGCGCGCGGCGAGCTCGACAGCGAGGCGATCACCGCCGAATCCTTTGCCGGCTGCCTCGACACGCAAGGCGTTCCCGATCCCGAACTGGTCATACGCACCAGCGGTGAGCTTCGCCTTTCCAATTTTCTTCTGTGGCAGGCTGCCTATAGCGAGCTTGTGTTCCTGCCCTGCTATTGGCCCGATTTCAGCCGAGAGCATCTAGCCGAGGCCTTGCGCGAGTTCGCCGGGCGCGAACGCCGTTTTGGCGGGCTGGATCCGCAAGATGTCGCTGCGCGGCCGGCCGCGGGATGAGCAATCTCCAGCTTCGCGTTCTTTCGGCGGTCGTGCTTGCCATCGCGACGCTTGGCCTGACCTGGTTCGGCGGCCTGCCGTTCCGGCTGCTTTCAGCCGCGATTTCGGCGGTGATCTTCTACGAATGGACGCGCATGTCTCGCCCTTCCGGGACGACCGGGCTCGGTTTTTTGCCGGAAGCGCTGCTGCTGGTGTTTCTCGGCGCCCTGATCACCGGCCTGCCTGCCTTGTGGCTGCTGCTTCTGGTGGCTGCACTGGTCGCCGTCACGGCCATCGCCGCCCAACTGCGCGGGGCCGGGCAGTGGGATGCCTCCGGCCTTGCCTATGCAGCCGTCTCGGGTCTTTCCCTTGCGCTTCTGCGTGACGGCGACCATTCCGGCCTCGTCGCCATCCTGTTCCTGTTCGCGGTGGTCTGGGCGACCGACATCTTTGCCTATTTCGTCGGCCGGGCCGTCGGTGGCCCGAGGCTGGCGCCGTCCATCTCTCCCGGCAAGACGCGAAGTGGCGCGCTCGGCGGCGACGGCCAGGATGAGCCCCGCAACGGCCCCGCCCACGGCGCCGC
>NZ_VFWS01000553.1:0-1138 GCF_006443065.1 Mesorhizobium sp. B1-1-5
GGTCGGCTATCTCAGCAGCGGCGGCTATGGCTACACGGTGGAGAAGAACATCGGCTACGGCTATGTGCGCAATGCCGGCGGGGTGAGCGACGATTTTCTCGCCTCGGGCTACTATGAGCTGGTCGTGGCTATGCAGCGCACGCCGGCAAAGATCCATCTCGAGCCGATGTATGATCCGGCGGGCACCAGGATCAAAGCCTGATCAGTTCACACGCAAGGCGAGGCAGCGGCTGGGCACCGTGTCGGCCTCGCCCGGCATCGAGACGTACGGGCGCGTTTCCTCGATGCGGGTGACCAGCCCCTGCGCCTCCAGCTCCGCGACCCGCGCGTTAAAGCCCAGATCCCAGATCGTGTTCTTGACCGTCAGCACGATCACGCCGCCCGGCCGGCAGATGCGGATCAGTTCGTCCAGCCCTTCGGCACCGACATGGCCCGAGGTAAAGACGCCGGCCGAGATCACCCCGGCATAGGCATTGTCGGCAAAGGGCAGCGGCCCGCCAAGCGCCAGGCAATGCAGGGCCGAATAGACGCCCTTGCGCGCGGCCTGATCCAGCATGCCTTGCGAGATGTCGAGCGCCTCGACCTTCGGATAGCCGGCAATGTCCAGCCATTCGCCGATGAGCCCGGTGCCGGCCCCGGCATCGAGCAGCGGGGCCGAGCCACGCGGCAGATGCCTTGCCAGCAAGGCCAGGCAGATGGTGGGATGGCGATAGCCGGCGGCCGACATGTCGCTGTCGTAGGTCTGCGACCAACGGTCATAGAGCGCCGCCACTTCTTCCGGGCGCTTGGCCGCGTAGGCAGCGCCAAGCGCGCCCTTATGCTTGCTGTCGGTCACTTTCGTCCTGTCCGCCATGCCTAAATTGGTCTCGCACGGATGATAGCCAAAGCACGAATTTTGTGGAACCGTCTCTGCGACAAATAACAGCGGGGGAGCGGGCATGACAATGGACGAGGCACGGACAAAACTTGCCGCCATTCCCATGCTGGCCGGCTATAACGGGACGCTGGAGCGGCTTGGCGGCCTCACCAACCTGGTTTTCAGGGCCGGGGACTTCTGCCTGCGCATTCCAGGCAAAGGCACCGAGGAATATATCAACCGCGCCAATGAGGCGGTGGCGGCGCGCGAGGCGGCTAAGGC
>NZ_VFWS01000554.1:0-1137 GCF_006443065.1 Mesorhizobium sp. B1-1-5
TCTCGTTCGGCGACGAGCCGTACAAGCGTTTATGGTGCGATATCGAAACGCAGCACTTCGAGGTGCTGGTTCCGCTGACGTCGAAAGGCCGCGCACTGGCGCTGGGGCTGCGGCAAAGTGCCAGACTGAAAGCCGTCGTCAAGAACAGTCCGACGATCTGGAAGCTGACCAAGCTGCTGCGTCGCAAGGCCGCTGGCCAGGCGCCGGCGCCCGCCGAGGACGGTAGCTAACCCGCCCACCTTCCAACGTAATGACCACAAGCGCCGTTCATCGGACTCAAGCCGCCGAGCGCCTTCCCGGCACCGGAGTGCCCGGCGGTTCGTGGCCGAGCGGGGTCACCAGCGTCAACTCCGGATAGCCATTCTCGATAAGCTTGACGGCGGCCTGCGTCACCTCATCATCCGGCTCCAGCATGGAGAGGAACACTTCGGTCGCATCGCCACCCAGACGGCTGATGCCTTGGGCGTCGGCGGGACCGCATTCGACTACCACCAGGTCATAGGCGGTGGTCAGCGATTGCATGATGATCGGCAGCCGGTCGGCGGCGCGCATGGCGCGAACCGGATCGGCGGTGCCGACAGGAATGACATGGCAGTCGGAATAGAGGTCGGGGTGGATGACTTCGCTGAACTGCGCCTGCGACGCGAGCAGATTGGTGATGCCCGGGAACAGTCCGCTGTCGAGCATCGGTCGCGAGGCGGCGCCGGAAGCCGTGAGATCGAGCAGCAGCACACGCAGGCCGGCGTCGGAGACCTCGCGCGCCACCAGGATCGCGGACGCGGCCGCCTCGTCACCTTCCGGCGACACGAAGATGGCGCGCGCGGCGCCGCTTGCGATCAGCTTTTCCGCCGCTTTTTCAACGTCGATCTCGCCCAGCACCGAACGCGGCCTGGTTTTGGCGACCGGGACGGCCTCGGCGACAGGGGTGGGATCGGCGACAGGGGCGCCGGCGGCGGGTTCGACCTCCATGGCAGGTTCCGCCGGCGAGGGCAGATCCGGCTCCACCATCATCTCCGGTTCCACCGCTTTCTCAGCGTGGTGCTCAGGCCCGGACTCTGGAATGATCGTCGGTTCCCTGGCCGCGACCGGCATCGCCACCTCGTCGATCGGCTCGAAGCGAGCGCCGCTGGCCGGGCG
>NZ_VFWS01000555.1:0-1136 GCF_006443065.1 Mesorhizobium sp. B1-1-5
CGACGACATCCGCATCAGCTAGCGTGGTCTTGCCCTTGACGGCAGCGGCGGCGCGCATGAAGGCGGTGGCATAGAGCGGGCCAGCCGACGCACCGACCGCGTTGAGGAACGATTTAGCCGCCATGTTGAGAAGCGCGGTCGGCTTGGTCGCCGCCAGGTCGAGTGGCGCCAGCGCGTCGCGCACTGCGTTGAAGCCGAGCGCCATGGCGATGCCGTGATCGGCGTCGCCGATGACGCCGTCGAGCTGGCAGAGCCGGTCCTTGTCGGCTTCGATCGCCACCGCGATCGCATCGAACATTCTCTTCAGGTCAGCGCTATCGATGCTCACGGGTCGCTCCTCAGCCGGCGCGGAACATGGCGCAGTCGCACGGATGGTCGAGCATGGTCTGCAACTCGCCATCGAGATGGAACAGCGTCACCGAGGCGCCGGCCATTTCGAGCGACGTGCAGTAATTGCCGACCCAGGTCGCATGGATGGAAACGCCGATGTCGTCGAGACGCTGCTTGACGCGACGGTTCATGATGTAGAGCTCCATCAACGGTGTCGAGCCCAGCGAATTGACCAGCACCGCGACCTTGTCGCCACGCGAAGGCGCCATCTCGGCGAGGATCTTGTCCAGCATCTCGTCGGTGATCTCGTCGGCGGTCCCGAGCTTGCCGCGCGCGATGCCCGGCTCGCCATGGATGCCCATGCCGATCTCCATCTCGTCGGCGCCGATCTCGAAATTCGGCCGCCGGGTCTGCGGCAGCGAGCAGGGCGACAGCGCCACGCCCATGGTGAAGGTGTGATCGTTGGCCTTGCGCGCGATGCGCTCGCATTCGTCGAAGGAGAGCATGCGATCACAGGCCGCGCCGGCCGCTTTGAAGACGAAGAAATTGCCGGCGACGCCGCGGCGCTTCTGCCGCTGGTCGCGCGGTGCCGAGGCGACATCGTCGGTGGTCAGCACCGTGCGCACCTCGATATCGTCCATGGCGGCCAATTCGGCCGCCATGTCGAAATTCATCACGTCCCCGGCATAGTTGCCGTACGTGAACAGGACGCCGGCGCCGCCGTGCGCCGCCTTGGCGCATTCACGGATGGGATCGGGGGGCGGCGAGGCAAAGACATTGCCGATCGCCGCCACCCGATCCCATCC
>NZ_VFWS01000556.1:0-1136 GCF_006443065.1 Mesorhizobium sp. B1-1-5
TGCCGCCGGTCCAGGCAGAGAGCGAATGCGCACCGGCCTGCAGTTTGGATAACGGCCGATCATGCCTTCCGGGCAACGCCGCCTGAAGATCGGCTGGCACTGGCCGTTGACCATTTGCGAGCCCGGCGCGCATTCGCTCTCTTGCCTGGACCGGCGGCATGCGCCGTCGATCACCCGGGTTCCACGCGGACAGACACACTCGCCGCGCTTGTTGTGGATCTGGCCGCGAATGTCGCACTGCTCCACATCGGGCTGCTTGCGCCGGCACACTCCATTGCGCAGCTCGGTCCCCCTCGGGCAGACGCAGTCGCCGTCCGCGCCGTGGACCTGGCCACGGATGGTGCACTGCTCGGGCTTCGGCCTGTCGCGTACGCAGGCGTTGGCATCCCGATCGAGATGCGTGCCCTTGGGGCAGGTGCAGCCATGGCCGTTCGATGTCGGCACCGATCCCGGTATCGCGCAGCCCGGCCTGGATGTCTTGACGCAGGCGCCATTCTCCAGCTCGGTCCCGCGCGGACAGACGCAGCGTCCATCCTCTGTGCGGACCTGGCCCTCGAGCAGCACGCAACGCTTTGGCTCCTTCGGCGGGATGATGACGCCGCCGGACGAGCACTGGCCGTTGCGATAGGTGGTGCCTTGCGGGCAGACGCACCGGCCGGCGTCGTTCATGACGAAGCCTGCCGAGCATTCCTTCTTCGTCTCATGGCTGATGGCGAAGGGATGGCAGGCATAGGCCTTGCCGCGATCGGCTTGGGTGTTGGCCTGGTCGCGGGAAAGCACATCGCCCCCGCCCTGCACCCGCGTATGGGGAGAAAGCACGCCGACGCAGTTCTGGCCGTTGACGCTGCCTTGCAGATTGGCCAGGCGGCTGTCGTCGGGGATGACCACGGTAACCTTGTGGACACGGCTTTCGCCGGCGCCAAGCGTCAGGTCGGCGATGCAGGATGCAGGCAAGGCCGCCGGTTCCGGCGAGCAGCCGAAGGGCGGCTCGATCGAGGTGATCGCGACGCCTTCCAGCCGGCCGAGGCCGTCGACGCCGATCGCATCGCCGATGCGGACCGGCCCGGAGAACCCTGCTCGTTCGAGATCACCATCACCAACGACGGCCCGGCGGAATTTTCCGGCCCGGTCCGCAT
>NZ_VFWS01000557.1:0-1136 GCF_006443065.1 Mesorhizobium sp. B1-1-5
CTCTGCCGTCGCCATTGGGAAGAAGAAATGGGTCGCGCCGCCCCCGACGATTTCATCGGCTTTGTCGCGCCTTGACCGGGCTGTGGCATCACGGCCGCCACACTTGCCGCCATCGATCGGCTTTCGCAATCTCGCCACGAGCCAGCGTTTGTTAAGGCCCCGGTCCTATTCTGCGTCCTCTCGTTCCAGCCAGAACTCGTCGGGGATAGCCATGTTTCGAGCCGCTTCGTCTGCCGCAGCCTTTCTGCTTTCCGGCGTCCTTGCCGCCCATGCCGGCGGCGATCCGGCACTGGGCAAGAGGGTCTTCAACCGATGCATGGCCTGCCATGAAGCAGCGAGCGATCGCGACAAGGTCGGCCCGCATCTGATGGGTGTCGTCGGCCGCGCCGCCGGCAGTGCCGAGAGCTTCCTCGGCCATTACTCCGAAGCGATGAAGAGTGCAGGCGCCGCCGGTCTCGTCTGGGACGAGGCCAACCTCGCCGAGTATCTGAAGGCGCCGCGGCAAAAAGTGCCCGGTAACAAGATGGCCTTTGCCGGCCTGAGCAGCGACGAGGACATCGCCAATGTCATCGCTTATCTGAAGGCCGATCCCAAGCCCTGAGCCAGGATTATTCCGTCCCCGCGATGGACGCCGAGCTGCCACCGTCCTCACCGCGCTCAATGCTCCGTCGGATTTCAGGCATTCGTGGCAGCGGGGGACTGAATGCCTGGCCGACATCCGCCGACGTTGAAGTTCAATGACAGTTGAACCACGCGTATTCCAAACGATCCTTTCGCCATGATCGCGGATCGATTGCGTTTCAAGGGCGTGGGCAACGTTTTTGTTTTCGAAGCGCCCCTGTCTTCACGTCTTTCAATCCCCTGAAGCCCCACATATATTCGCCGCTGTTCGCAATCAGCGACCTGATGCCGGAGCGGGAGGCCCTTATGGCGACATTGCAGAATTTCGATGCCGAAATTGCCAGGACCAAGCAGGTCGTCCAGGACATGCGCACCAAGATAGACCAGTCCGGCGCCGTGCTCGACAAACTTGCCACCGCCGACAAGAAGATCGGCGACGCCAATTTCGACATCGAGAACGCCCGCATCGAGGACGTGCTCAAGCAGCAGAAGGTTATGGAAGGCAATATTGCCGA
>NZ_VFWS01000558.1:0-1135 GCF_006443065.1 Mesorhizobium sp. B1-1-5
TCCTGAAGCAGGTCCTGAACGGCAACCGCAGCGCGGCAATGCATCTAGAGGATCTGCAGGCGCATCGGCCGTTCCGTGACTTCGTCTACGAACTGAAGGGAGGTAGCGCCGATTGCCGCTGGGTGCTGACCTCAGGCTTTCCACGCTTCGACGACGAGGGGAAATTCGCCGGCTATCGTGGCATTGGACGCAATGTCACCGGATTGGCCGTCGCCTTCGAAGAACTGGAACAGAAGCAGCAAGGAGAGGTGTCTTCGGGAGGCCTTGCCGACCTTCGCACGATGGTCGATTCGATGCCGATCGGGATCATGGTCCTCGACGCCGACCTGCGCGCCGAAGTGATCAACCAGGCCTTCTACAATTTGTGGAAAATCGATCCCCAGCGCGCCGGGATCGGCTCGGGCTTCCGCGAGTTGATGGAGGCCAGCCGCGCCGTCGATTCCTACGGCGCAGACGATGTTGCCTGGCGGCGCCATACCGCCGAGCGCGAGTCCGAGATCAGGGCCGGCGTCGCCGGCTCGAGACAATTGCCGCGCAATGACGGGCGTACCCTGGTTGCGTCGCTGGCCCCGCTGGCCGGCGGCAAGCGGCTCATCTCCTATGTCGATGTCACCGACATGAAGGATCGCGAGGCCGAGCTGGCCGACGAGCTGGAAAAGGCGCGACTGGCGGAAGCGGTGATCAACGGCGTCAAGGATCCGATCTTCGTCAAGGATGACGATCTGCGCTTCGTCTTCGTCAACGAGGCGTTTGCGGGCCTGTTCGGCCAGACGCCGCAAACCATGCTTGGCAAGCCCGGCGGCAATTTTCTCGCGCCGGCCGAGGTTGCGCTGTTCGAGGAAAGCGAGCGCGAGGTGCTGGCGACCGGGCGGCCTTACGAGGTGGAGGAAAGCTTCGAGGTCGACGGCGTCAACCGCTCGCGCGTCGTCAGGAAGAACCGCGTTAGAATGGTAAGCGGCCGCAACTACGTGGCCGGCTTCCTCTTCGACGTCTCGGACATGAAGGGCCGTGAGACCGAGGCGCAGGACGCCCGCAAACACCTGGCCAGCGTGCTGGAATCGCTGCCGGCCGCCGTGATCATCTACGACCGCGAGGACAATTTCGTTTTCGCCAACCGCAAGATGCAGGACACGCT
>NZ_VFWS01000559.1:0-1133 GCF_006443065.1 Mesorhizobium sp. B1-1-5
CCGTCGCCATTTTGAAAGTGACGGAAGTTGGACGGCTCCATCGATCGCATACATCGCATTGCCATGCATCGCATCGTCGTGTGCACGCTTTGCCGCGATATCGCCACCGAGGTGAATTCAGGCCAGCGTCCGGCAGGACTGGCAAGCAAGACGCTGGCCCGTATTCCGGCAGGCCCTGCAAGGAATTGCCCATGACCGCGCCGCTTCTCGATGCCCGCGACCTGGCCGCAGAGGAGGATGGCCTGCATCTGGTGCATCCGGTCAGCCTTTCGGTGGCGGCGGGCGACCGTCTCGCCATCATCGGTCCCAACGGCGCCGGCAAGACGACATTGCTGCGCATGCTGTCGGGCATGCTGCGGCCGAGTTCGGGCGAAGTGAAGCTCACCGGCCGCCTGCTGGACAGGATTTCGACCGCCGAGCGGGCGCTGCACATCGCCGTCGTCGGCCAGACCGATCAACCGGATCCACGGCTGGCGGTGATCGATTATGTCGAGCTCGGCCGGGTTCCGCATACCGGCCGCAGGCACAGGAGCGAGGAACGCGACATTGTCGTCGAGGCGCTGCGCCGGACCGGGCTGTTGCCGCTGCTTGGCCGCACCATCGGCTCGCTGTCGGGCGGCGAGCGCCAGCGCGCCCAGCTTGCCCGCGCCATCGCACAGGAGCCGAAGATCCTGTTCCTCGACGAGCCGACCAACCATCTCGACCCGCGGGCGCGCAGCGAGTTGCTCGAACTGGTTGCAGGCCTCGGCATGACCGTGATCGCGGTGCTGCACGATCTGGCGCTGGTGACGCCTTTCGCCACCAGGGTCGCGGTGATGAGCCATGGCCGGTTGCATGTGCTGGCGCCGCCACGCGAAGCACTCACTCAGCAGCTGATCCGCGAGATCTTCGGTGTCGACGTCTTTAGGTTGCGCCACCCGACGGAGGACCGCGAGCTGACGGTGTTCGAGGTTCCGAACCGTGCCGCGCCATCTTCGTGAGCGCAGATCCAATTCCCGTGCAACGAAGGAGCAACATCCGTGAAACGCCTTGCCGTATCTCTTGCCTTCTCCCTGCTGGCCTCTACGGCCTTCGCCTTTCCGGTGACGGTCGACAGCTGCGGCAAGTCGCTGACCTTCGACGCGCCTCCAAAG
>NZ_VFWS01000056.1:0-31154 GCF_006443065.1 Mesorhizobium sp. B1-1-5
CTGGCCAAGCCCGGCACGGTCAAGCCGCACAAGAAGTTCGTGGCCGAAGCCTACATCCTGACCAAGGACGAGGGCGGCCGTCACACGCCGTTCTTCACCAACTACCGTCCGCAGTTCTACTTCCGCACGACGGACGTGACGGGCATCGTGACGCTGCCGGCCGGCACCGAGATGGTGATGCCCGGCGACAACATCACCGTCGACGTCGAGCTGATCGTGCCGATCGCGATGGAAGAGAAGCTGCGCTTCGCCATCCGTGAAGGCGGCCGCACCGTCGGTGCCGGCATCGTCGTCACCATCAAAGAGTAATTTGGACTGAAACCGATCTGTCGCGGGCGCGGGAGCTGCCCGCGCCGCGCCAGAACAAGGAATTGACGCATGAACGGACAGAATATCCGCATCCGCCTTAAGGCGTTTGACCACCGGGTGCTCGACGCCTCGACGCGCGAAATCGTGTCGACCGCCAAGCGCACCGGCGCCAACGTCCGCGGCCCCATCCCGCTGCCGACGCGGATCGAAAAATTCACGGTCAACCGGTCGCCCCACGTCGACAAGAAGAGCCGCGAACAGTTCGAGATGCGCACGCACAAGCGGCTGCTCGACATCGTCGATCCGACCCCGCAGACGGTCGATGCTTTGATGAAGCTCGATCTGGCCGCCGGTGTCGACGTCGAGATCAAGCTCTAAGGGAATAAGAGAGCGGTAAGGGGCGGTGCCCCTGGCCCGGAACTCTAAAGGAATTGAACCGATGCGTTCAGGTGTGATTGCAAAAAAGGTGGGAATGACCCGCATCTATAACGATGCCGGCGAACACGTTCCCGTCACCGTTCTCCAGATGGAGAACTGCCAGGTCGTGGCCCAGCGCACGCAGGAGAAGAACGGCTACACCGCCGTCCAGCTCGGCGTTGGCCTTGCCAAGGTGAAGAACACGTCGAAGGCGATGCGCGGCCATTTCGCCGCCGCTTCCGTCGAGCCGAAGGCCAAGGTCGCCGAGTTCCGCGTCTCCGCCGACAACATGATCGACGTCGGCGCCGAGCTGACCGTCGAGCATTTCGTCGCCGGCCAGAAGGTGGATGTCACCGGCACCTCGACCGGCAAGGGTTTCCAGGGCGTGATCAAGCGGCACCACATGGGCGGTGGCCGCGCCACGCACGGTAACTCGGTCTCGCACCGCACGCACGGCTCGACCGGCCAGCGCCAGGACCCCGGCAAGGTGTTCAAGGGCAAGAAGATGGCCGGCCACATGGGCGATACCCGCGTCACCACGCAGAACGTCGAGGTCGTCTCGACCGACGCCGATCGCGGCCTGATCCTGATCCGCGGCGCGGTTCCCGGCGTCAAGGGCGCATGGATCCTGGTTCGCGACGCCGCCAAGGTTGCGCTGCCGGCCAATGCGCCGAAGCCGGCCGCGATCCGCGCCGCTGCCGCCAAGAACGAAGCCCCGGCCACTGAGGGAGCCGAATAATGGATCTCAAGATCACAACGCTGGGCGGCAAGGACGCCGGCAAGGTGGAACTCTCCGAGGAGATTTTCGGCCTTGACCCGCGCGAGGACATCCTGCAGCGCGTCGTGCGCTGGCAGCTCGCCAAGAAGCAGCAGGGCACGCACAAGGCCAAGGGCCGCGCCGAAATCGCGCGCACCGGCGCCAAGATGTACAAGCAGAAGGGTACGGGCCGCGCCCGTCACCACTCGGCTCGCGCTCCGCAGTTCCGCGGCGGCGGCAAGGCACACGGCCCGGTCGTTCGCAGCCATGAGCACGAGCTGCCGAAGAAGGTCCGTGCGCTTGGCCTCAAGCACGCTCTCTCGGCCAAGGCCAAGAGCGCTTCGCTGATCATCGTCGACGAGCTGAAGCTCACCGAAGCCAAGACCAAGGCGCTGGTGGCGAATTTCGAGACGCTGGGGCTGACCAACGCCCTGGTGATCGGTGGCGCCGAGCTTGACCAGAACTTCAAGCTGGCGGCGACCAACATTCCGAACATCGACGTGCTGCCCATCCAGGGCATCAACGTCTACGACATTCTGCGCCGCGGCACGCTGGTCCTTTCGAAGGCCGCTGTCGAGGCTCTCGAGGAGCGCTTTAAATGACCGACCTCCGTCACTACGACGTGATCGTCTCGCCGGCGATCACCGAAAAGTCGACCATGGCTTCCGAGCAGAACCAGGTCGTCTTCAACGTCGCCAAGAAGGCGTCGAAGCCGGAAATCAAGGCTGCCGTGGAGGCTCTCTTCGGCGTCAAGGTGACGGCTGTGAACACGCTCGTCCGCAAGGGCAAGATCAAGCGCTTCCGCGGCACCGTTGGCCGCCAGGGCGACGTCAAGAAGGCGGTTGTGACGCTGGCCGAGGGCCAGTCGATCGACGTCGCGACGGGTCTCTGAGCAAGGCCGCGAGGACAGGACAATGGCACTTAAGAAATTCAACCCGGTAACGCCGAGCACCCGCCAGCTGGTCATCGTCGACCGCTCGGGCCTCTACAAGGGCAAGCCCGTCAAGGGCCTGACTGAAGGCCTGACCAAGTCGGGCGGCCGCAACAACTACGGCCGCATCACGGCCCGCTTCATCGGCGGCGGTCACAAGCGTTCGTACCGCATCATCGACTTCAAGCGTAAGAAGTACGACGTCGTCGGCACGGTCGAGCGTATCGAATACGATCCGAACCGCACCGCCTTCATCGCGCTGATCAAGTATGACGACGGCGAGCTGTCCTACATCCTGGCCCCGCAGCGTCTTGCTGCCGGCGACAAGATCGTGGCTGGCGAAGCGGTCGACGTGAAGCCGGGCAACGCGATGCCGCTGGCCTCGATGCCGGTCGGCACGATCGTCCATAACATCGAGCTGAAGCCGGGCAAGGGCGGCCAGGTCGCCCGTTCGGCTGGCGGTTACGCCCAGCTCGTCGGCCGCGACCAGGGCATGGCGATCCTGCGCCTCAACTCGGGCGAGCAGCGTGTCGTGCACGGTTCCTGCATGGCCACCGTCGGCGCCGTGTCGAACCCCGACCACGGCAACATCAACGACGGCAAGGCCGGTCGCACCGTTTGGCGCGGCAAGCGCCCGCACAATCGCGGCGTGGCCATGAACCCGGTCGACCATCCGCATGGCGGCGGCGAAGGCCGCACCTCGGGTGGCCGTCATCCGGTTTCGCCCTGGGGCAAGCCGACCAAGGGCAAGAAGACGCGGTCCAACAAGGCGACCGACAAGTTCATCCTGCGCTCGCGTCATCAGCGCAAGAGCTAAGAAGAGGTAACGCCAAGTGACTCGTTCGATTTGGAAAGGCCCCTTCATCGACGGCTACCTTCTCAAGAAGGTGGACAAGGTTCGTGAAGGTGGTCGCAATGAGGTGATCAAGATGTGGAGCCGTCGCTCCACCATCCTGCCGCAGTTCGTCGGCTTCACCTTCGGTGTCTACAACGGCCAGAAGCACGTTCCCGTCTCGGTGAACGAGGACATGGTCGGCCACAAGTTCGGTGAATTCGCTCCGACCCGGACCTATTACGGTCACGGCGCGGATAAGAAGGCGAAGAGGAAATAATCATGGGCAAGGCCAAAGCTCCGCGCAGGCTTGCTGATAACGAGGCGCGTGCCGTTCTGCGCACGATCCGCATCAGCCCGCAGAAGCTCAACCTGGTTGCCGCGCTGATCCGCGGCAAAAAGGTCGCGACAGCGCTTTCCGACCTCGAATTCTCGGCCAAGCGGATTTCCGGCACGGTCAAGAAGACGCTGGAATCGGCGATCGCCAATGCGGAAAACAATCACGACCTCGACGTCGACGCTCTGATCGTGGCGGAAGCCTATGTCGGCAAGTCGATCGTCATGAAGCGTTTCCACGCTCGTGGCCGCGGCCGCGCCAGCCGTATCGAAAAGCCGTTCTCGCACCTCACGATCGTCGTTCGTGAAGTCGAGGAAAAAGGGGAGGCCGCATAATGGGCCAGAAAGTCAATCCGATCGGGCTGCGTCTCGGCATCAACCGTACCTGGGATTCGCGCTGGTTCGCGAACACCGGCGAATACGGCCAGCTGCTGCACGAGGACCTCAAGATCCGCAAGTATCTCGAGAAGGAACTCAAGCAGGCCGCGATCTCGAAGGTCGTGATCGAGCGTCCGCACAAGAAGTGCCGCGTCACCATCCACGCCGCGCGTCCGGGCCTCATCATCGGCAAGAAGGGCGCCGACATCGAGAAGCTTCGCAAGAAGCTGACCGAGATGACGAAGTCTGAAACGCACCTCAACATCGTTGAAGTGCGCAAGCCGGAAATCGACGCCACTCTGGTCGCCCAGTCGATCGCCCAGCAGCTCGAGCGCCGCATCGCGTTCCGCCGCGCCATGAAGCGTGCCGTTCAGTCGGCCATGCGTCTGGGCGCCGAAGGCATCCGCATCAACTGCTCCGGCCGTCTCGGCGGCGCCGAGATCGCGCGCATGGAGTGGTACCGCGAAGGCCGCGTGCCGCTGCATACGCTGCGCGCCGACGTCGACTACGGCACCGCCGAGGCGAACACGGCCTACGGTATCTGCGGCGTCAAGGTGTGGGTGTTCAAGGGCGAGATCCTCGAGCATGACCCGATGGCTTCCGAGCGCTGTGCAACCGAAGGCGACGCCGCGCATGGTGGCGGCGGTGCTGGCGGTGAGCGCGAACGCGGCCGCCGTCGCGAGAACGCCTGAGACATTTGAGAATTTGGAGTTAGAACGATGCTGCAGCCAAAGCGCACAAAGTTCCGCAAGCAGTTCAAGGGCCGTATCCACGGTACCGCCAAGGGCGGCACCAATCTGGATTTCGGCGGTTTCGGGCTGAAGGCGCTTGAGCCTAACCGCGTCACCGCGCGCGAGATCGAGGCGGCCCGCCGCGCGATCACCCGCGAGATGAAGCGCGCCGGCCGCGTCTGGATCCGGGTGTTCCCGGACCTGCCGGTCACCTCGAAGCCGACCGAAGTCCGCATGGGTAAGGGCAAGGGCGCCGTCGACTACTGGGCGGCGCGCGTCAAGCCCGGCCGTATCATGTTCGAGATCGACGGCGTCAGCGAGGAGACCGCTCGTGAAGCGCTGCGTCTCGGCGCCGCCAAGCTCTCGGTCAAGACGCGCTTCGTGCAGCGCATCGCAGAATAAGGACAGGCGATCATGAAAGCCGAAGACATCCGGACCAAGACCCAGGATCAGCTGACCGACGACCTGGCCGCTCTCAAGAAGGAGCAGTTCAACCTGCGCTTCCAGAAGGCCACCGGCCAGCTCGAAAAGACCGCGCGCGTGAAGCAGGTCCGCAAGGACATCGCGCGCATCAAGACCATCGCCGCGGAAAAAGCCGCGGCCAAGAAGGGTTAAGACCATGCCAAAGCGCATCCTGCAGGGCACCGTCGTCAGCGACAAGAACGAGAAGACGGTCGTGGTCAAGGTCGAACGTCGCTTCACGCATCCCGTGATGAAGAAGACCGTGCGCATGACCAAGAAGTACAAGGCGCACGACGAGAACAACGCCCACAAGGTCGGCGACCAGGTGTTCATCCAGGAATCGAAGCCGATTTCCAAGGACAAGCGCTGGGTTGTCGTCTCTACGGATCAGGCTTGATCCGGGCGAACGAACCGAATTTTGGACAGACCGGGGAGGGGTGAAGAACCCGTCCCGTTAGAAAAGAAGAAGGCGGCCAGTCATGATTCAGATGCAAACAAACCTCGACGTCGCGGATAATTCCGGCGCCCGTCGTGTCATGTGCATCAAGGTGCTGGGCGGCTCGAAGCGGAAATACGCCTCCGTCGGCGACATCATCGTGGTGTCGATCAAGGAAGCCATTCCGCGCGGCCGCGTTAAGAAGGGCGATGTGATGAAGGCGGTCGTGGTTCGCACGGCCAAGGACATCCGCCGCCCGGACGGCAGCGTGATCCGTTTCGACAAGAACGCGGCCGTTCTCGTCGACAATAAGAAAGAGCCGATCGGCACCCGTATCTTCGGACCGGTTCCGCGCGAGTTGCGCGCCAAGAACCACATGAAGATCATCTCGCTCGCGCCTGAAGTGCTGTAAGGAGCCGGACCAATGCAAAAGATCAAAAAAGGCGACAAGGTCGTCGTGCTTGCCGGCAAGGACAAGGGCCGTTCGGGCGAAGTCCTGTCGGTGCAGCCGAAGGAAGACACCGCGGTCGTCCGCGGCGTGAACCTCATTCGCCGTCACCAGAAGCAGACCCAGTCGCAAGAGGCTGGGATCATCACCAAGGAAGCGCCGATCCACCTGTCGAATATCGCGCTGGCCGACCCCAAGGACGGCAAGCCGACCCGCGTCGGCTTCACCATCCAGAAGGATGGCAAGAAGGTGCGCGTCGCCAAGCGTTCGGGAGAAGTCATCAATGGCTAAGGCTGAAACCAAGCAGGCAACTGCCAAGAACGAGCCGCGCCTCAAGAAGGTCTACAACGAGACCATCCGCAAGGCGATGCAGGAGCAGTTCGGCTACGACAACGACATGCAGGTTCCGCGCATCGACAAGATCGTGCTGAACATGGGTGTCGGCGAAGCAACCGCGGACTCCAAGAAGCCCTCGGTCGCGGCCGAGGATCTCGCGATGATCGCCGGCCAGAAGGCCGTCGTCACCCGCGCCCGCAACTCGATTGCCGGCTTCAAGGTGCGCGAGAACATGCCGATCGGCGCCAAGGTCACGCTGCGCAAGGAACGCATGTACGAGTTCCTCGACCGCCTCGTGAACATCGCGCTGCCGCGCGTTCGCGACTTCCGCGGGCTGAACCCCAAGAGCTTTGACGGCCGTGGCAACTACGCCATGGGTATCAAGGAACACATCGTGTTCCCGGAGATCAACTACGACAAGGTTGATCAGGTCTGGGGCATGGACGTCATCGTTTGTACGACGGCGAAGACGGACGACGAGGCTAGAGCGCTGCTCAAGGCCTTCAACTTCCCCTTCCGCCAGTAACGGCAGCGAAAAAGGAAACATCTGAAATGGCAAAGACCAGCTCAGTCGAGAAGAATAACCGGCGCCGCAAGCTCGCCGACCAGTACGCCGCCAGGCGCGCGGCGCTCAAGGCCATCATCATGGATCAGTCCCAGCCGATGGAAGAGCGTTTTCGCGCCCAGTTGAAGCTTTCGGCGCTGCCGCGCAACTCGGCCAAGATCCGCATCCGTAACCGCTGCGAGGTGACGGGCCGTCCGCGCGCCTACTATCGCAAGCTGAAGCTTTCGCGTATCGCGCTTCGCGATCTTGGCAATACCGGCCAGATCCCGGGCCTGGTCAAGTCGAGCTGGTAAGGAGACACTGAGATGTCATTGAGCGATCCTCTCGGCGATATGCTGACCCGCATCCGCAACGCCTATGGCCGCAAGAAGTCGAGCGTTTCGACTCCGGCCTCGCGTCTGCGTGCCCGCGTGCTCGAAGTGCTGAAGTCGGAAGGCTATATCCGCGACTACAGCCAGACCGACTTCGAAAACGGCAAGTCGGAAATCGAGATCGAGCTGAAATATTTCGACGGCGCCCCGGTTGTGCGCGAGATCGAGCGCGTCTCGAAGCCTGGCCGTCGCGTCTATGTCTCGGCCAAGTCGATCCCGCACGTCGCCAACGGCCTCGGCATCGCCATCCTTTCGACGCCGAAGGGCGTCATGGCCGACCATGAAGCGCGCGAGCAGAATGTCGGCGGCGAAATCCTCTGCCAGATATTCTAGGGGCGAATGGTCAATGGTGAATAGTGAATGGTGAAACTGGCTGGAACGTCATCCGCGCTATTCACCATTTTGCCATTCGCCATTCACAGCAGTTAAGGAAAGAAGGAGACAACAATGTCTCGTATCGGAAAGAAACCCGTTTCGCTGCCGCAAGGCGTGACCGCGTCCGTCAACGGCCAGACCGTGACGGCGAAGGGCCCCAAGGGCGAGCTGAAGTTCGTGGTCAACGACGAAGTGCTGGTGAAGATGGAGAACAACGAGATCTCCGTCGAGCCGCGCGACCAGACCAAGAATGCACGCTCCAAGTGGGGCATGTCGCGCACGCAGATCGTCAACATCCTGCAGGGCGTGAAGGACGGCTTCGAGAAGAAGCTCGAGATCACAGGCGTCGGCTATCGCGCGGCGTTGCAGGGCAAGAACCTGCAGCTGGCGCTCGGCTTCAGCCACGACGTGGTCTATCAGACGCCGCAGGGCATCACCATTGCCGTGCCGAAGCCGACCGAGATCACGGTGTCGGGCATCGACAAGCAGCAGGTCGGCCAGGTCGCAGCCGAGATCCGCGAATATCGCGGTCCCGAGCCTTACAAGGGCAAGGGCGTGCGCTATGCCAACGAGCGCATCGTGCGCAAGGAAGGCAAGAAGAAGTAATAGGCCTGGCCCCGAGAAGTTGCAGACTTTTCGAAAGTGCCAAGCCGCAGAAGTGTAACGCCGCGGGGAGCGGCCGCGGGAGGCTTGGCCTACCGCACAGGGTTGCCCCCGTTTTCTGAAGGCAAGGAACTGACATTATGGCAAGCCCCAAAGAAACCATCCAGCGCCGCGCGCAGCGCGTGCGCCGCCAGCTGAAGAAGGTCGCCGGCGAGCGTCCGAGGCTTTCGGTGCACCGCACCTCGAAGAACATCTACGTGCAGGTGATCGACGACGCCAACGGCCACACGCTGGCCGCCGCCTCGACGCTCGAGAAGGACCTCAAGGGTTCGCTCAAGACCGGCGCCGACACCGCAGCCGCGGCCGCGGTCGGCAAGCTGATCGCCGAGCGTGCCACCAAGGCCGGGGTCAAGGAAGTCGTCTTCGACCGCGGCCCGTACATCTATCACGGCCGCGTCAAGGCGCTGGCCGAGGCTGCCCGCGAAGGCGGTCTCAGCTTCTAATGCTTGATCCCGAACCGAGAGGTCCGCGCAGCGAAAAGTTGCAGACTTTTCGGATAAGATCATGCAAAGGAAAAGTTCGCCGCTGGCGACCCGAATGAGGCGTCGGCAAACAGCAACCCGTGCTTCCGGAAAAGAACAAGGAACAGGATATGGCACAGGAACGTAGGGATGGCGGCCGCGGCCGCGAGCGCGAAGAGCGCGACGACGGCATGGTGGACAAGCTCGTCCACATCAACCGCGTCGCCAAGGTGGTGAAGGGCGGCCGTCGTTTCGGCTTTGCCGCTCTCGTCGTCGTTGGCGACCAGAAGGGCCGCGTCGGCTTCGGCCACGGCAAGGCGCGCGAAGTGCCGGAAGCGATCCGCAAGGCGACCGAGTCGGCCAAGCGCGACATGATCTTCGTGCCGCTGCGTTCGGGCCGCACGCTGCATCACGACGTCGAGGGCCGCTGGGGCGCCGGACGCGTTCTGCTGCGCGCCGCCAAGCAGGGTACCGGCATCATCGCCGGCGGTCCGATGCGCGCCGTCTTCGAGACGCTCGGCATGCATGACGTGGTCGCCAAGTCGATGGGTTCGTCGAACCCCTACAACATGGTTCGCGCCACCTTCGACGCGCTGAAGAGCCAGATGCATCCGAAGGATGTGGCTGCCGCGCGCGGTATCAAGTACTCGACCCTTCAGGCCCGCCGCGGCACCGCCGTTGCGGCTGAAGAATAGTCGACGCTGACCAGGGATTTCGACCATGGCCAAGAAAGCTACCAAGACCATCACCGTCGAGCAGATCGGCTCGCCGATCCGCCGGCCGAAGGAGCAGCGCGCGACGCTGGTCGGCCTCGGCCTGAACAAGATGCACAAGCGGCGCACGCTGGAAGATACCCCTTCGGTGCGCGGCATGATCGCCGCCGTCCAGCACCTCGTCCGCGTCGTGGACGAGGCCTGAACGGAAGGGCAGGAGAAGAAACATGAAACTCAACGATCTGCGTGACAAGGACGGCGCGACGCACTCCAAGAAGCGTCTCGGCCGCGGCATCGGTTCCGGCTCCGGCAAGACCGCCGGTCGCGGCGTCAAGGGCCAAAAGGCCCGCTCGGGCGTTGCCATCAACGGCTTCGAGGGTGGTCAGATGCCGCTCTACCGGCGCCTGCCGAAGCGTGGCTTCAACAACATCTTCGCCAAGAGCTTCACGGTCGTGTCGCTGGCCCGCATCCAGGCTGCCGTCGACGCCAAGAAGCTCGACGCCAAGGCGACCGTGACGGCCGAGGCCCTGGTTGCCGCCGGTGTCATCCGCCGCGTCAAGGACGGCGTGCGCGTGCTGTCCGACGGCGAACTCAAGGCCAAGCTGTCCTTCGACGTTGCCGGCGCCTCCAAGGCCGCGATCGAGAAGATCGAGAAGGCCGGCGGTTCGGTGAAGCTGCCGGAAGCGGCCGCCGCCGAGTAACGGCGATTTGAAGCGCGGCCGACCGGGATGATTTCGCATATTCCGTCGAACCGCGCTTTGACCGGATGAATTGGGCGGCCGCGTCAACGCGGCCGCTTGCATGTTTACGGTCCCGAGCTTATCTCGTGAGCTTCGGTGACACGCGCCGCCTGAGCTGCGGCATCGAGCGCGACGTAGAAATCAAAGAAGTAGAGCATGATGTCGTCCGAAAACCGCTCCACATTTTTCGGCATCACGCTCTAGCGGAGAATCAGGCATGGCCTCGGCTGCTGAACAATTAGCCTCCAATCTGAATTTCGCGGCCTTCGCCAAGGCCGAGGATCTCAAGAAGCGCATCTGGTTCACCATCGGCGCGCTGCTCGTCTACCGCCTCGGCACCTATATCCCGCTTCCCGGCATCAACCCCGATGCTTTCGCCCAGGCCTTCTCCTCGCAGAGCAAGGGCGTGCTCGGCATGTTCAACATGTTCGCCGGCGGCGCCGTGCAGCGCATGGCGATCTTCGCGCTGGGCATCATGCCCTACATCTCCGCCTCCATCATCATGCAGCTGATGACCTCGGTCATCCCATCGCTGGAAACGTTGAAGAAGGAAGGCGAGCAGGGCCGCAAGATCATCAACCAGTACACGCGTTACGGCACCGTGCTCCTGGCGCTGATCCAGGCCTACGGCATTTCGATCGGCCTCGAGGGCGGCAACGGCATCGTCAACGATCCCGGCATGTTCTTCCGCATCTCGACAGTCGTCACGCTGGTCGGCGGCACCATGTTCCTGATGTGGCTCGGCGAGCAGATCACCGCGCGCGGCATCGGCAACGGCATTTCGCTGATCATCTTCTCCGGCATCGTCGCCGGCCTGCCGCGGGCGATCTCCGGCACGCTGGAGCTCGGCCGTACCGGCGCGCTGTCGACGGGCCTCATCCTCGCGATCATCGTGCTGGCCATCATCGTCATTGCGCTCATCGTCTTCTTCGAACGCGCGCAGCGCCGCCTGCTCATCCAGTATCCCAAGCGCCAGGTCGGCAATCGCATGTTCCAGGGCGATACCTCGCATTTGCCGCTGAAGCTCAACACCTCCGGTGTCATCCCGCCGATCTTCGCGTCCTCGCTGCTGCTTCTGCCGGCGACCGTGGCGGGCTTCTCGCAGGCGACCAACCTGCCGGCCTGGGCAAGCACGATCCTCGCTTCGCTCGGCCACGGCCAGCCGCTCTACATGATCTTCTATGCGGGCATGATCGTCTTCTTCGCCTTCTTCTACACGGCGATCGTCTTCAACCCGAAGGACACGGCCGACCAGCTCAAGAAGCACTCCGGCTTCATCCCAGGCTATCGTCCGGGCGAGCGTACCGCCGACTATATCGACTATGTTCTGACGCGCGTAACCGTCATCGGCGCCATTTACCTGGTGCTGGTCTGTCTGCTGCCGGAGTTCCTGATTTCGGCGACTGGCGTACCTTTCTACCTCGGTGGCACATCGCTTCTGATCGTGGTCAGTGTCACGCTCGATACGGTGGCGCAGATTCAGGGTCACCTGATCGCGCACCAGTATGAGGGCCTGATCAAGAAGTCGAAGTTGCGCGGGGGGAAGAGGAGCAGATGAGGCTGATTTTGCTTGGGCCGCCAGGAGCGGGCAAGGGGACGCAAGCACAAAGACTGGTTGAAAAACACGGCATCCCCCAGCTCTCGACGGGTGACATGCTGCGTGCCGCCGTCCAGGCCGGAACCGAGGTCGGCAAGCGTGCCAAGGCGGTGATGGATGCCGGTGAGCTGGTCTCGGATGCGATCGTCAACGCCATCGTCGCCGAGCGCATCGATCAGCCGGATTGCGCCAAGGGATTCATCCTCGACGGCTATCCGCGCACGCTGATCCAGGCCGACGCGGTCGAGGCCATGCTTGCCGAACGCGGCATAGCGCTCGACACCGTCATCGAACTCGTCGTCGACGACAAGGCGTTGGTAGGCCGAATCGTCAAACGCGCCGAGGACGCCAAGGTCGCCGGCCAGCCGGTGCGCAAGGACGACAATCCGGCGGTGTTCGAAGAGCGCCTGCGCGAATACTACAAGAAGACGGCGCCGCTGATCGGCTACTACTACGCCAAAGGCAAGCTCAAGACCGTCGACGGCATGACCAGTATCGACGCGGTGACCGCCGAGATCGGCAAGGTGCTCGCGGCCGCGGTGAAGTAGACCGGGCCGACAATTAACGATTGCGCTTGACTGGAGTGGGCCGTTGGGGTATGGCGGCCCGTCTTCCTATCAGGCATGGACTTTGCTTGCCCTTGCGGGCAAGGCATCCGCTTTGAACCAGGAAACTCCCGCAAGGGCCGGCCTCCACCGGACGCGGGGTAACTTCGACAGCGCCGGCTTGTCCGGCCCAAATGGAGAAAGAGAAGAAAATGGCTCGTATAGCCGGCGTCAACATTCCGACCAACAAGCGCGTCGTCATCGCGCTTCAGTACATTCACGGCATCGGCAAGAAGTTTGCCCAGGAGATCGTCGACAAGGTCGGCATCCCGGCGGACCGCCGCGTCAACCAGCTGACCGACGCGGAAGTGCTGCAGATCCGCGAGACGATCGACCGCGACTACCAGGTCGAAGGCGATCTGCGCCGCGAAGTCTCGATGAACATCAAGCGGCTCATGGACCTCGGCTGCTACCGCGGCTTGCGTCACCGTCGCTCGCTGCCGGTCCGCGGCCAGCGCACGCATACCAACGCCCGCACCCGCAAGGGCCCGGCCAAGGCGATCGCCGGCAAGAAGAAGTAATTGAGCGAATAGCGAGTGGTGGTTAGCGAGTAGGGGACCCTATTCGCTATTCCCTACTCACTACTCGCTTTTCCAAGGTGGAGCCGCTGGCATTACGGCGGTGTAGAGATCAACTGAAAGGAATACCATGGCCAAGGAAGCCGCTCGTGTTCGCCGTCGCGAACGCAAGAACATTTCGTCGGGCGTTGCCCACGTCAATTCGACCTTCAACAACACCATGATCACCATCACCGACGCGCAGGGCAATTCGATCGCCTGGTCGTCGGCCGGTGCCCAGGGTTTCAAGGGTTCGCGCAAGTCGACCCCGTTCGCAGCCCAGATGGCTGCCGAGGACGTCGCCAAGAAGGCGCAGGAACACGGCATGCGCATGCTCGAGGTCGAGGTCTGCGGACCCGGCTCCGGTCGTGAATCGGCGCTCCGCGCGCTGCAGGCGGCGGGCTTCACCATCACCTCGATCCGTGACGTGACGCCGATCCCGCACAATGGCTGCCGCCCGCGCAAGAAGCGCCGCGTCTGATTTTTAAACGCCGCGCGAACGCCAAGGCGTTCCTCCGCGGTTTTCCGTGTCGCCCGCCACGATTGGATGGTGGCGGGGCAAAGGAAGGAAGACTTTTATGATCCAGAAAAACTGGCAGGAACTGATCAAGCCGAACAAGATCGAGTTCTCGTCGAAGAAGAAGACGCTGACCACGCTGGTGGCCGAGCCGCTCGAACGCGGCTTTGGCCTGACGCTGGGCAACGCGCTGCGGCGCGTGCTTCTGTCTTCGCTGCGCGGAGCGGCTGTCACCGCCGTGCAGATCGACGGCGTGCTGCATGAATTCTCGTCCATCGCCGGCGTGCGCGAGGACGTGACCGACATCGTGCTCAACATCAAGGAAATCGCCATCCGCATGGAAGGCGATGGCCCCAAGCGCATGGTCGTGCGCAAGCAGGGCCCGGGCGCCGTGCTCGCCGGCGACATCCAGACGGTCGGCGACGTCGAGATCCTCAACCCCGACCACGTGATCTGCACGCTGGACGAGGGCGCCGAGATCCGCATGGAGTTCACCGTCGACACCGGCAAGGGCTATGTGCCTGCAGAGCGCAACCGCGCCGAGGACGCGCCGATCGGACTGATCCCGGTCGACAGCCTCTATTCGCCGGTCAAGAAGGTCTCCTACAAGGTCGAGAACACCCGCGAGGGCCAGGTTCTCGACTATGACAAGCTGACCATGACGATCGAGACCAACGGCTCGATCTCGGGCGAGGACGCGGTCGCTTTCGCCGCCCGCATCTTGCAGGACCAGCTTGGCCTGTTCGTCAACTTCGACGAGCCGCAGAAGGAAGTCGCCACCGAGGCCGTCACCGAGCTCGCCTTCAACCCGGCGCTGCTCAAGAAGGTCGACGAGCTCGAGCTTTCGGTACGTTCGGCCAACTGCCTGAAGAACGACAACATCGTCTATATCGGCGACCTGATCCAGAAGACCGAAGCCGAGATGCTGCGCACCCCGAACTTCGGCCGCAAGTCGCTGAACGAGATCAAGGAAGTGCTGGCGGCCATGGGCCTCCATCTCGGCATGGAAGTGCCGGACTGGCCGCCGGAAAACATCGAAGACCTCGCCAAACGTTACGAAGACCAATATTGAGCATGAATTCCAAGGGTCGGCGGCGAGAGCCGCTCGATCCGACGGTCATGCGGAAAACCATCAGAGGCCGTGGCCTCTTGAACAACTGAAGAAGGAAAAGAGCCATGCGCCACGGTTTCAAAGGCCGTCGTTTCGCCCGCAGCATCAGCCACCGCAAGTCGATGTTCGCCAATCTCGCCGTATCGCTGATCGAGCACGAGCAGATCGTCACCACCTTGCCGAAGGCGAAGGACCTGCGTCCGATCGTCGAGAAGCTCGTGACGCTCGGCAAGCGCGGCGACCTGCACGCCCGCCGCCAGGTGATCGCGCAGATCGGCAATGAAGGCGTCGTCAAGCGCCTGTTCGAGACCATCGCCCCGCGCTACGCCACCCGCAATGGCGGCTATCTGCGCATCATGAAGGCGGGCTTCCGCAAGGGTGACAACGCCGCGATGGCGGTGATCGAATTCGTCGATCGCGATACCTCGGCCAAGGGCGCCGCCGACCGCGCCCGCATCGAGGCTGAGGGTGCCAACGAGGAAGCCGCGGCCGCCTGAGGTCGCTGTTTCGCCAATGACTTCGAGGGGCCTACGGGCCCCTTTTTGCATTTGGAGCAGGTTTGAGCGGGGTGAGCGGAATTTCACGCCCAGGCTCAAGCTTTTGCGCGACAAGTGTCGCATTTGTGTGCATTAGCCTTTCATTCTGCACATTCGTCGAGACAATGGCGCCCTATCTGGAGGGATTCGAGAATGCACCTCAAACGACTGTTTCTTGTTGCCGCGCTGGCGGTCTTTGCCGCGGCACCGGCCGCAAGACAGGCTTTTGCAGAGGACGCCGCCAAGCCGGCCGATCCGGGCCTCTCCGACGTGCTGACCGATCTCTTGCACGGCGTCGAAGGCGAGAACGGCACGTCCGGCCCCGACAAGCGCGTGCCGTTCGGCCGCGAGGAGGTGCAGCTCTCCTTCGCGCCGCTGGTCAAGCAGACGGCGCCGGCCGTCGTCAATGTCTATGCCTCGCAGACGGCAAAGGTGACGTCACCCTTCGAAGGCGATCCCTTCTTCGAGGAGTTCTTCGGCCGTGCCCAGCCGCGCGCGCAATCCTCGCTGGGTTCCGGCGTGCTGGTCGATCCGAGCGGCGTGATCGTCACCAACTTCCACGTCATCAAGGATGCCGACGAGGTGAAGGTCGCGACCGCCGACGGACGCGAGTTCACCTCCAAGGTCATGCTCAAGGACGAGACGCTCGATCTCGCCGTGCTCAAGATCTCGGCCGACAAGCCGTTTCCGGTGATCGCCATCGGTGATTCCGACGCGCTTGAGGTCGGCGACCTTGTGCTCGCCATCGGCAATCCGTTCGGTGTCGGCCAGACCACCACCAGCGGCATTGTCTCGGCGCTCGCTCGCAGCCATATCGGCGTTTCGGATTCGGGCTATTTCATCCAGACCGATGCCGCCATCAATCCCGGCAACTCCGGCGGCGCGCTGATCAACATGGGCGGCCAGCTGGTCGGCATCAACACGGCCATCTACAGCCGCAGCGGCGGTTCGATCGGCATCGGCTTCGCCATTCCCTCGAACATGGTACGCGCCTTCGCCGACGCCGCCAAGGCCGGGCTCGACTTCTTCGAGCGTCCCTATATCGGTGCGGAATTCGAACTGGTGACGCCGCAGATCGCAGAGTCGCTCGGCATGGAGAAACCCACCGGCGCATTGGTCTCGTCCGTGGATGCCACCGGGCCGGCGGGCAAGGCGGGGCTCAAGGCTGGCGACGTCATCATGTCGCTCAACAACACGCCGGTCGAAAGCATCGAGGCGCTCGACTATCGCATGGCGACGCTGTCGATCGGCACCAAGGCGACGTTCGCCGTGCTGAGCAAGGGGCAGCAGGCGACGCTGGAAATCCCGCTGGAGCGCGCGCCGGAAGGCGCTAAGCCCAGCGAGGTCACCTTGCGTGGCCGCAATCCCTTTTCCGGCGCCAAAGTGGCGGAACTGTCGCCCAGGCTTGCCCAGCGGCTTGGCCTTCGCACCGACCTCAAGGGCGTCACCGTCATCGATATCGGCCGCGATTCGCCGGCCGCCGATTTCGGTTTCCAGCCGGGCGATATCGTGCGCGAGGTGAACGGCACCACCATCGAGACCGCGGCGACACTGGCGCAGGTTGCCCAGCAGGACACGCGCTGGTGGCGCTTTACCGTTGAGCGCGGCGGGCAGATACTGCGCCAGGTGTTGCGTTATTGAGGCGATCTGCCCATTTAGAGCATGATCCCGAACTGAAGGCCCGCGTAGCAGAAAGCGGGAACCGGTGTTCGGACAAGATCATGCTCTCAAACGAGCGGAACCGCGTTCAAACAAAAGACTTGCATGGCCGATCTGTTCAGTTCCGATGAGCCGGAAAAGGCGCCGCCCGGGCGGCCGCTGGCCGATCGGTTGCGCCCAAAAAACCTCGGCGAGGTCGTCGGGCAAGAGCATCTGACCGGACCTGACGGCGCGCTGACCAGGTTGATCGATTCGGGTTCGCTCGGCTCGATGATCTTCTGGGGTCCCCCCGGCACCGGCAAGACGACAGTGGCGCGGCTGCTCGCCGGCGAGACCAATCTTGCCTTCGAGCAGATCTCGGCCGTGTTTTCCGGTGTCGCGGACCTCAAGAAAGTGTTCGAGGCGGCCAAGCTCAGGCGCTCCAACGGCCGCCAGACGCTGCTCTTCGTCGACGAGATCCATCGCTTCAACCGCGCCCAGCAGGACGGTTTTTTGCCGGTGATGGAAGACGGCACGGTGGTGCTGGTCGGCGCCACGACGGAGAACCCGTCCTTCGAATTGAATGCAGCGCTTCTGTCACGCGCGCGCGTGCTGGTGTTCCGTTCGCTGGGTGAGGACAGCATCGCCAAGCTTCTGGCCCGAGCGGAAGAAACCGAGGGCAGGGCGCTGCCGCTCGACGAAGAAGCGCGCGCCATGCTGATCCGCATGGCGGATGGCGACGGCCGCGCCTCGCTGACGCTGGCTGAGGAAGTCTGGCGCGCCGCCAAGAAAGGCGAAGTGTTCGGGCCGGAAGGCCTGCAGCGCGTCATCCAGCGCCGCGCGCCGATCTACGACAAGGGCCAGGACGGCCATTACAATCTGATCTCGGCGCTACACAAATCGGTGCGCGGCTCCGATCCGGATGCCGCGCTTTATTACCTCGCCCGCATGTTCGATGCCGGCGAGGATCCGCTTTATCTCGGCCGCCGTCTCGTGCGCATGGCGGTGGAGGATATCGGGCTCGCCGACCCACAGGCGCTTGTCGTAGCCAATGCGGCCAAGGACGCCTATGACTATCTTGGCTCGCCAGAGGGCGAGCTCGCCTTTGCCCAGGCCGCCGTTTATCTCGCCACGGCACCGAAATCGAACGCCGTCTACACCGCCTTCAAGGCTGCGACCGCGGCAGCCAAGGAGTTCGGCTCGCTGCTGCCGCCCAAGCACATCCTCAACGCGCCGACCAAGCTGATGAAGCAGGAGGATTACGGCGCCGGCTATCGCTACGACCATGATGAGCCGGAGGCGTTTTCGGGACAGGACTATTTTCCAGAGAAGATGGGCCGGCGCACTTTCTATGATCCGCCGGAACGCGGTTTCGAGCGCGATATCCGCAAGCGGCTGGAATACTGGGCAAAGCTGCGCGGCGAACGGAACAGCTGAGTTGCACGGCCCGGCGGTCGGCACGCTTCGTCGCGAAGCCGCACCAATGGTGGATCACACTTGCTGCGGCATTGTGCCGGGAAACGAAAAATCCTATCAAGACGCACGGCTGGCGGGGGTTGCCGTGATTTTGTCCCATGGAACAGGATCGCGCTCCCGCGCGAATGACAATGACAAAGCAAACCGTCAAGACGCTCCGCAAGGCCGCCATCGCCGCCGTAGTTCTCGCGCTCGCCTTCTACTTCATCCCGATCCTGACCACGATCTGGGTCGTCTGCGGCCTGATCGATGTCATGCGCAACGACCAGAAGAGCCAAAACCTGTTCGAGCGCTACTTCCTCGGCAATGGCCTGTTCACCTGGCTGTTGTCGCCGTTCAACCTGATCGTCGACCTTCTCAGCTACCGCAACCCCGGGGTCTGGAAGCCCGAGCAGTTCCCCGAGGATTATCAGCGCGAGATCAACGAGGTGCTGGGCGTCTTCAAGGCGCGCAAGGACGAGATCATCGCCGATATCGATGCCAATTTCGGCGCCGGCCGACGCGGCATGTATGTCTACCAGTGGTACGGCAAGCACAAGATCGATAACGTCCCCGAATTCAACAAGGATTACAAATACATCAAGACGATCGCGGTATCCGTTTTCAGCAAGCGCGAATCGACGTCCTGGCACTTCGGTCCGCTCCGGCTCAGCCTGCGCATCCTCTACAATCTGATACCGGTGAAGGCCGAGATCTTCGTCCAGTGCGGCAGCAAGAAGAACTACTGGTACGACAATCCGCTGTTCATCTTCGACGACACGCTGTTCCACCGCTCGGTCAACGAATATGACGGCCGACGCTACTGCGTCTTCGTCGACATCATCCGGCCGTCTCCGTTCCCAAAACTGATCGCGGGCCTTCTCGCCATCGTCTCGGTCAGCGTGGAGCGCATCAATTCTGTCTTCTACAAGAACTGGAAGATGATCGGCTCGTCCAAACCGAAGGCGGCCGCCAACTGACCACGGCGGAACCTCGCATCGATCCGCCTTAAACCAACGTCCAATGGCGCGGCGGAGCCGCGACCGTTAGGACTCCGGCACAATTCCAGGATGTGCGTAGCGATTTTCGTCCGGAATTGCGCAGGATCAAATACGCTTGCCGGCCAGCGTTCTATCGAAGCTGAACTGCCATTGGCAGCGGAATTGTCTAGCGAGCATGACGACGGAGCGGCAGGAGGTTCCGCTCACCGGGAGGATTAGGTTGATTGGACGGCAACCAGCCGTGCACGCGGACCAGGTCCAGGCCTCGGTCGCCAAGAGCGACGCAGCCCATTCGGCGGTCGTCGCCTCGTGGCGGCGGTCCCTCCAATTGCACGGCCTGGACCCTGCGGCACGCACGGCGCCAAGGCGGCTGACCGAAGGCGAGCTCAGGCTCACGAGGCAGCGCATGGAGCGGTTGATCCGCGCGGCCGAACCCAGCCTCAATCGGCTCTATCTCGCCGTGGGCGGCGTCGGCTGCTGCGTCATGCTGGCGGATCGCGACGGCATCCCGGTCGAGCGCCGGGGCGCCGTCGCGGACGATGAGACATTCGATGAATGGGGCCTGTGGACCGGCACCGTCTGGAGCGAGGACAGCGAAGGCACCAACGGCATCGGCACCTGCATCGCCGACCAGCGCGCTCTGACCATCCACCGTGATCAGCATTTCTTCTCCCGCAACACGCTGCTGAGCTGCACCACGGCGCCGGTCTATGACCATGAAGGCAATCTGGCGGCGGCGCTCGATGTCTCGTCCTGCCGGTCGGACCTGACCGAGGGCTTTGTCCAGCTCATCGCGGTTGCGGTCGGCGACGCTGCGCGCCGGATCGAAGCGGAAAACTTCCGCATGGTGTTTTCGGATGCCCGCATCTTGCTCGCACCCGTCACCGAGCGCAGCGCCGGTGCGCTGATAGCGGTCGATTCGGATGATCTTGTGATCGGCGCGACGCGCTCTGCCCGTCTTGGTCTGGGCATAACGCGGGAAGCGCTGGCGAGAGGACTGCTTGCCACCGATATTCTCGGCGACTGCGCAAAGACCGCTGAGGATTTGGACGATGCCGAACGAGGTGTGGTTCAGCGGGCGCTGGCGCGCGCCGGCGGCAACGTCTCGGCCGCCGCGCAGAACCTCGGCATCTCTCGCGCCACCCTGCATCGCAAGCTCGCCCGCTTCGACATTCGCCGCCCGCATTGATTGCAGACCGGACTGTCGCAGTTCTGCGACAGTCGCGCGCCACGATCATCCAGCCCCGGGATGACAAACCTGAGCCCATCCGCAACCCTTCCTCCATAGCGCCGCATCCCGCGGCGTGCTCATTGGGAGGCAGTGATGAACAAGGTGGAATTCTCGCGCACGGCCAAGGTTCCTTTCGCCAAACGCTACGACAACTTCATCGGCGGCAAATGGACGGCGCCGCTCTCCGGCAGATATTTCGACAACATCTCGCCGGTCACCGGCCGGCCGCTCTGCGAGATCGCCCGGTCGGACGCAAGTGACATCGAGGCCGCGCTTGACGCGGCCCACAAGGCCAAGGACGCCTGGGGCAAGACCAGCCCCGCGGCCCGCGCGCTGATCCTCAACCGCATCGCCGACCGCATGGAGGACAATCTCGACCTGCTGGCGCTCGCCGAGACCTGGGACAATGGCAAGCCGATCCGCGAGACGACCGCCGCCGACCTGCCTCTGGCCATCGACCATTTCCGCTATTTCGCCGGCGTGCTGCGCAGCCAGGAAGGCTCGATCTCCGAAATCGACCACGACACCGTCGCCTACCACTTCCATGAGCCGCTAGGGGTCGTCGGCCAGATCATTCCATGGAACTTCCCCCTGCTGATGGCGGTGTGGAAGCTGGCGCCAGCGCTCGCCGCCGGCAATTGCGTGGTGCTGAAGCCCGCCGAGCAGACCCCGGCCACGATCATGCTGTGGGCCGACCTCATCGGTGACCTCTTGCCCGAAGGCGTGCTCAACATCGTCAACGGCTTCGGCCTGGAGGCCGGCAAGCCGCTCGCCTCGTCGAACCGCATCGCCAAGATCGCCTTCACCGGCGAGACCACCACCGGCCGCCTGATCTCGCAATATGCCAGCCAAAACCTCATTCCGGTGACGCTCGAGCTTGGCGGCAAATCGCCCAACATCTTCTTCCAGGACGTGACCGCCGAAGACGACGATTTCTTCGACAAGGCGATCGAGGGCTTCGTCATGTTCGCGCTCAACCAGGGCGAGGTCTGCACGTGCCCCAGCCGCGCGCTGGTGCACGAGAAGATCTACGATAAGTTCATCGAGCGCGCGCTGAAGCGTGTCGAGGCAATCGTCCAGGGCGATCCGCTCGATCCCGCCACCATGATCGGCGCGCAGGCCTCGAGCGAGCAGTTGGAAAAGATCCTGTCCTACTTCGACATCGGCCGCCAGGAAGGCGCCGAGGTCTTGACCGGCGGCGAGCAGAACCATCTGCCGGGCGACCTTGCCGGCGGCTACTATGTCAAGCCGACCGTGTTCAAGGGCAACAACAAGATGCGCATCTTCCAGGAGGAGATCTTTGGACCCGTCGTGTCCGTGACGACCTTCAAGGACGATGACGAGGCGCTGTCGATCGCCAACGACACCCTCTACGGCCTCGGCGCCGGCATCTGGAGCCGCGACGCGAACCGCTGCTACCGCTTCGGCCGCGCTATCCAGGCCGGACGTGTCTGGACCAACTGCTATCACGCCTATCCGGCGCATGCTGCCTTCGGCGGCTATAAGCAGTCGGGCATCGGCCGCGAGACGCACAAGATGATGCTCGACCACTATCAGCAGACCAAGAACATGCTGGTCAGCTACAGCCCGAAGAAGCTCGGCTTCTTCTGATCCTCCCTGGGCGAAGAGGAGGGCGCGGCCCACCCGCGTCCTCCCGTCAGTCGAGGAGGATTTGATGGACAAGCCTTCGTTGAGCAAGGTGTCGGCCACGCCGGAGGCCGAGGCGCTGCTTGCCGAGATCATCGCCGATCACGGCCCGGTTCTGTTCCACCAGTCCGGTGGTTGCTGCGACGGCTCTTCGCCGATGTGCTACCCGCGTGGCGAGTTCATAATCGGCGACAATGACGTGAAATTGGGCGAAATCGGCGATACGCCGGTCTATATCGGCGCCTCGCAATATGAGGCGTGGAAGCACACCGATCTTATCATCGATGTAGTGAAGGGCAGGGGCGGCATGTTCTCGCTCGACAATGGTCGCGAGAAGCGCTTCCTGACGCGCTCGACCCTATGCGCGGTACCTTCGGAGAGTTGATCTGATAACGCGACGATTGGGGTAATTATCGCGCTTTGTTGGGCCTTTGGCTCGCAACCTGTCCGCCTTAGTGCTATGGCGCCGCTTTCGAACGGAAAAGCAAAGCCATGGCGGGTGTTGAACAGATCACGGTTGAGGCCGGCGAGGCGGGCATGCGGCTCGATCGCTGGTTCAAGGTCCATTATCCGGGCCTCGGCTTCGGCCATCTGCAGAAACTGCTTCGGTCGGGGCAAATCCGCGTCGACGGCGGCCGGGTGAAGGCCGACACGCGTGTCGAGCCAGGCCAGTCTGTTCGCGTTCCGCCGCTCGACGTCGATAAGAAGGGGGATGCGCCGCTCACCGGCCACTCGATCCGCAACCAGGGCGATGCCGACGTGCTCGCCAAGATGCTTCTGCATGAGGACCCGAAAGTCTTCGTCTTCAACAAGCCGGCGGGGCTCGCCGTGCAGGGCGGCTCCGGCGTCACCCGCAATGTCGACGACATGCTGGAAGCCTGGCGCAACCAGAAGGGCGAGAAGCCGCGCCTCGTCCACCGCCTCGACCGTGACACCTCCGGCGTGCTGGTGGTCGCCCGCACCCGTCTTGCGGCGATGAAGCTTTCGGAAGCGTTCCGCGCGCGCGAAACCAAGAAAACCTACTGGGCGCTGGTCAAGGGCGTGCCGCCCAAGCGCGAGGACAAGATCTCGACCTGGCTGATCAAGGAGCCGACGGAAGATGGCGACCGCGTGCGCGTGGCTGCGCATGGCGAGAAGGGCGCCGACCACGCCGTCTCCTACTACCGTGTCATCGAGCAGGCGGCGCAGACGATGACCTGGCTGGAGATGGAGCCCTATACCGGCCGCACGCACCAGCTTCGCGTTCACGCCGCCTACATAGGTTGCCCGATCATCGGCGATCCCAAATATTTCGAAGCCGATACCAACTGGGATTTCCCGGGTGGCATTCAAAACCGCCTGCACCTGCATGCGCGCCGCATCATCATCCCGCATCCGGACCACGGCGTCATCGACGTCACGGCGCCGATGCCGCCGCATATGCGCCAGAGCTGGAACCTGATCGGCTTCGACGACCAGAGCGCGGAAGACTGACTTGGCTGTCGCCCCCGCATTGGACAGACGCGATGCAGTCGATATGACGGCGGCGGCCATTATGGTCGGACTGACCTTTTCCTGGGGGCTGAACTATGTCGCCGCCAAGGTGTCATACTCCGGCTACGACCCTGTCTTCGTCTCGATCGCACGTTCGCTCATCGGGGGAGCCTGCGTGTTCGCCTGGTGCCGGCTGCGCGGCATCAAGCTCTTCGAAGCGGATCGGACGCTGGCCGCCGGCATCGTCGTCGGCGTGCTCTTCGGCATCGAGTTCCTGTGTCTCTATATCGGCCTCGAACATACGACCGTTGCCCGCAACACGCTCTTGGTCAACACCATGCCGTTCTGGGTGCTGATCGGCGGACATTTCCTGCTTGGCGAGCGCATCAATGCGCGCAAGCTCGGTGGCCTTGTTCTCGCCTTCTGCGGCCTGGCGGCGGTCTTCTCCGACGGCATCACTGCCGGCAGCGGCGCGACACTGACCGGCGATCTGCTCAGTCTCGGCTCAGGCGTCCTCTGGGCGGCGACCAGCATCGTCATCAAACGATCGAGGCTGGTCGAGACGCGCGCGGAGAAACTGCTGCTCTATCAGCTGGCCGGCGCCGCCGTCGTCGGCCTCCTGGTGATGCCTTTCGCCGGCCCGCCCATCCGCGCGCTTGCCGTCCTGCCGACACTGGCGCTGCTGTTCCAGTCTTTCTATATCGTCGCCTTCACCTATGTGTTGTGGTTCTGGCTGCTCACGCGCTATCCGGCGGCCGGCTTGTCGAGCTTCGCCTTTCTGTCGCCGGTGTTCGGCGTCCTGTGCGGCGCGGTGCTGTTGGGCGAGCTGCCGACGACCAGGATTTTCCTGGCGCTCGGCCTGATTGCCGCCGGGCTGATCATCGTCAATCGGCCGGCGCGCAGACAGCCCACACCATAGATCAGCCCGCGGAACGGCAAGGCTGCCCTATCTCTTTGTGTTGACGCGATTGCGGATGCAAAACCGCTTCACAATTTTCCTCAAATTGCTTTAAGGAGTTCGGCATGCGCGACATCCTCGAAGACCTCGAAGCCGGAAAGCTGCTTTCAGATCCCGATCCTGTGCGCCGCGCCCAGATCCAGATGAAGACGCCGCTGCCGAAGCGTTTCTACAAGGCTGTTTCGGTGGCTCCTGTCGAGAATGGCTTTGCCGTTCATTTGGACAGCCGCCCCGTGCGCACGCCGGGCAAGGCTGTGATGGTGCTGCCGACCGAAAAGGCTGCAGCACTTGTGGCCGCTGAATTCAGCGCGCAAGGCGAAGTCATCGATCCCGTGACGATGCCGGTCATGCGGCTGGTGAACACCGCCATCGACGGCGTCGCCTCTGATCCGCAGGCGGTGCTGGAAGATATCCTGCGCTTCGCCTCGTCCGACCTGCTCTGCTACCGCGCCGACGGCCCGCAAGGCCTGGTCGATCGCCAGAACAAGCATTGGGACCCGGTGCTGGACTGGGCGCGCGGCCATCTCGGCGCACGCTTCAACCTTGCCGAAGGCGTCATCCATGTCGAGCAGCCGCGCGAGACCATCGCGGTCCTCGGCGCGCATCTTGGCCAGCGCTCGGAGCCGATGCGGCTGGCCGCCATCCATGTCATGACCGCGCTGACTGGCTCGGCGCTGCTGGCTTTAGCGGTCGATTTCGGCGAGCTCGACGGCGAGGAAGCCTGGGCGGCCGGCCATGTCGACGAGGATTGGCAGATCGAGCATTGGGGCCAGGATGCGGAGGCCATGGCGCGCCGCTTGGCGCGCAAGCGCGACATGATGGCGGCGGTCACCCTGCTCGAGGCACTACAGGCCTGAGCGCCTTCGCACTGCACCTAATACCAAAGTCATAATCCCATTGTCGCGGTGCCTTTCGCGCGCCCTTTCTGTCATTTTTTCCTTCGTTGGCTGCGTTTTCGAGTCTGCGTTCGCAGGAGCGCGGACGGTGGCGCGCAGCCATCGAGGACGGTGGCGCGCAGCCATCGAGGACAGACGGGATCTCACGGGAGGATACATCAATGGCAATGGCCTCAACCGCCGGCAGAACCAGCCGCGGCATGACGCGGGAGGAGAAGAAAGTCATCTTCGCCTCCTCGCTCGGCACCGTTTTCGAATGGTACGATTTCTATCTCTACGGCTCGCTGGCCGCCTTCATCGGCTCAACCTTCTTCAGCCCGGCGATTCCCGAGGCGACGCGCAACATCTTTGCGCTGCTTGCCTTTGCCGCCGGCTTCCTTGTCCGCCCGTTCGGCGCGCTGCTTTTCGGGCGCATCGGCGATCTTGTCGGCCGCAAATATACCTTCCTCGTCACCATGACGATCATGGGCCTGTCGACCTTCCTGGTCGGCTTGCTGCCTGGCTACGCAACCTTGGGCATCTTGGCTCCCGTGATCCTGATCGGGTTGCGCATGCTGCAAGGCTTGGCGCTCGGCGGCGAGTATGGCGGTGCGGCGACCTATGTCGCCGAGCACGCCCCCGACGACCGACGCGGCTACTACACGTCCTGGATCCAGACCACGGCGACGCTCGGCCTGTTCCTGTCGCTGATCGTCATCCTGATCGTCCAGGGCTCGCTCAGCAAGGAGACCTACGCCAGTTGGGGTTGGCGCATCCCCTTCATCGTTTCTTTCCTCCTCCTTGCCATCTCGATCTGGATCCGGTTGTCGCTCTCGGAGTCGCCAACCTTCCAGCGCATGAAGGAAGAGGGCAAGGGCTCCAAGGCGCCGCTGTCGGAGGCCTTCGGTCAATGGAAGAACGCCAAGATCGCGCTGCTGGCGCTGCTCGGCCTCACCGCCGGCCAGGCCGTGATCTGGTACAACGGGCAGTTCTACGCCCTGTTCTTCCTGCAGAACGTGCTGAAGGTCGACGCATGGTCGGTCAACGTCATGATCGCTATCGCGCTGGCCGTCGGCTCGATCTTCTTCGTCGTGTTCGGCTGGCTGTCGGACAAGATCGGCCGCAAGCCCATCATCATGGCCGGCCTTGCGCTCGGCATCGTCTGCACCTTCCCGCTGTTCAAGGCGCTGACCTGGGCCGCCAATCCGGCCCTGGCCACCGCGCAGCAGAACACCCGCGCGACGGTGACGGCAGCGCCCGGCGACTGCAAGTTCCAGTTCAATCCTGTCGGCACGGCGAAGTTCACGACATCCTGTGATATCGCGACGTCCTTCCTGACCAAGAACTCGGTGCCTTACGACGTCGTTGCGACGGCGGCGTCCGGCACGGCTGCCACGGTCAAGATCGGCAATGAGACGGTGGCGTCCTATGACGCCGTTGCCGCTGGCGATCAGGCCAAGGCCAAGGAGGCGGCCTTCCAGAAAGCGGTGAACATGTCGCTGCGGGACGGCGGCTATCCGCTGAAGCGCGCAGCAGCCAAGGTACCGGATCAGAAGCTCGACGCCTTCATCGCGGCCAACCCCGAGCTCAAGCTCGATGCCGCGGCCATCCGCGGCGGCGAAAAGGCGACGGTTCCGGCCGACAAGGCGATCGCCGACAAGCTGCTGACCAAGGACGAGGCGGCGGGTGCGCCCGAAGTCACCGTCTACAACATCCCGGGCGGCGGTCCGTTCGCCATGACTGCCGATCCGGCAGCCATCAACTGGCCGCTCACGATCGGCATCCTGTTCATCCTGGTGCTGTTCGTGACCATGGTCTATGGGCCGATCGCGGCCATCCTGGTCGAGATGTTCCCGACCCGCATTCGCTACACCGGCATGTCGCTGCCCTACCACATCGGCAATGGCTGGTTCGGCGGTCTGCTGCCGGCAACGGTGTTCGCGCTCAGCGCCTACAAGGGCGATATCTACTACGGTCTCTGGTATCCGGTGATCATCGCGGCAATGTCGCTTATCATCGGCATGATCTTCGTCAGGGATACGCTCGGTACAGACCTGCACGCCAAGGAATGACCTCGGTCATCCCGTTCAAACAGAAGGCCCGGCGTGAGCGATCGCGCCGGGCTTTTTTCATGCCCAATTGGAAGAAAGCGGTCAGCTCAGCTCTTGCGCTGCTGGTTCTCTTCCTCGATTGCCGCTTCGTGGTACCAGCCGTCGAAGTCGGCGTGCTCGCCGCGAAGCGCTGCAAGTTCTGCCGCGAATTTGGCCTTGGCGCCTAAATTTGAGGCAGACTTGCGTGCTGCGAGCGGGAACAGCAGGACTTTTGCCGACGGCCGCGATGGCGTGACTTGCATTGCCGATCTCCTCGCCTTTTCAGGAGCGTGCCGATTCACCTTCCCGTCAAAATATGCCCTGCGACTCCTTTAGGCAATATGCTTACAAAAAGATCAGCAAATGCCTATTTTATAAGCAAAATCGGCGCCTGAACGATCCAGTCGCATTGCTGAGACGGCTCAACAAAATCAACGCGTTGCCATGACCATTTTGCCGCACCCTGCGAAGGCCGAGTGGCATACGAATTGCTTTTTGACCGTCGGCAGGCCGGCTCGAGCCGGCCGAGCGTCGCCACCCTTTGGCGGTGATCAAGCAACGAGAGGCTCTAGAATGACCAAATACAAGCTCGAGTATATCTGGCTGGACGGCTACACACCGGTCCCCAATCTGCGCGGCAAGACCCAGATCAAGGAATTCGCCGAGTTCCCGACGCTCGAGCAGCTGCCGCTATGGGGCTTCGATGGTTCCTCCACCAACCAGGCCGAGGGCCGCAGCTCCGATTGCGTGCTGAAGCCGGTCGCGCTTTATCCGGACCCGGCCCGCACCAACGGCATTCTGGTCATGTGCGAAGTCATGATGCCCGATGGCGTCACCCCGCATGAATCGAACAGCCGCGCGACCATCCTCGACGACGAGGACGCCTGGTTCGGCTTCGAGCAGGAGTATTTCTTCTACAAGGACGGCCGTCCGCTCGGCTTCCCCGAGAGCGGCTACCCGGCCCCGCAGGGCCCGTATTACACCGGCGTCGGCTACAAGAACGTCGGCGACGTCGCCCGCCAGATCGTCGAGGAGCATCTCGACCTTTGCCTCGCCGCCGGCATCAACCATGAAGGCATCAACGCCGAAGTGGCCAAGGGCCAGTGGGAATTCCAGATTTTCGGCAAGGGCTCCAAGAAGGCGGCCGACCAGATCTGGATGGCGCGCTACGTGCTGCTGCGCCTGACCGAAAAATACGGCATCGACATCGAGTTCCACTGCAAGCCGCTCGGCGACACCGACTGGAACGGCTCGGGTATGCACTGCAACTTCTCGACCAAGTACATGCGTGAAGTCGGCGGCAAGGCCTATTTCGAGGCGCTGATGGCGCAGTTCGACAAGAACCTGATGGATCATATCGCGGTCTACGGCCCGGACAATGACAAGCGCCTGACCGGCAAGCACGAAACCGCGCCGTGGAACAAATTCTCCTACGGCGTCGCCGACCGCGGCGCTTCGATCCGCGTTCCGCACTCTTTCGTCAAGAACGACTACAAGGGCTACCTGGAAGACCGTCGCCCGAACTCGCAGGGCGACCCCTACCAGATCGCCTCTCAGGTGCTGAAGACGATCTCGCAGGTTTCGACCGCCGCGGTTTCGGCTGCCGCCTGATCTCCTCGCTTGCCAGGGGCGCAGGCCCCCGGCGCGATGAGCACGCTAGAAAAGCCCCAGCGGAAACCCGCTGGGGCTTTTTGCATGGGATAAGCCGGCAAATACAGGCCCGCCTGCCGCCGTCAGGCGGCAATGACGTCACGCGATTTGAGCGCTGCCACAATATCTTGGCGTGGGGCAGGGCGCGGGCGTGCGGTTCCCGTCGTGGTTGACCAAGGCGATGAAGATGTCGCCGGAGAAATTCGAACCGGCGGTGCAGGTGCGCCTGCCCGGCCGGCACGCGCCGCGCCAACGCGAAAACCCCGTTTTCAGAAATGAAAAGCCCTTGGAAGGGAATGCCTTCCAAGGGCAGAATTTCTATCCGATCAGAAGCTTAGACCGAATAATACATGTCGTACTCAACCGGGTGCGGGGTCATTTCGAAGCGCATGACCTCGGCCATCTTGAGCTCGATATAGCTGTCGATCTGATCGTCGTCGAAGACGCCGCCGGCCTTCAGGAAACCGCGGTCCTTGTCGAGGTTCTGCAGCGCTTCGCGCAGCGAGCCGCAAACGGTCGGGATCTTCTTCAGCTCCTTCGGCGGCAGGTCGTAGAGATCCTTGTCCATCGGCTGTCCGGGGTGGATCTTGTTCTTGATGCCATCGAGGCCGGCCATCAGCATGGCGGCGAAGCCGAGATAGGGGTTCGCGCCCGGATCGGGGAAGCGGACCTCGACGCGCTTCGACTTCGGCGAGTTGCCGAACGGAATGCGGCAGGAAGCCGAGCGGTTGCGCGCCGAATAGGCGAGCAGCACCGGCGCCTCATAGCCCGGCACCAGACGCTTGTATGAGTTGGTCAGCGGATTGGTGAAGGCGTTGATCGCCTTGGCGTGCTTGATGATGCCGCCGATGTAATAGAGGCAACTCTCCGACAGGCCTGCATATTCGTTGCCGGCGAAGGTCGGCTTGCCGCCCTTCCAGATCGACTGGTGGACGTGCATGCCCGAGCCGTTGTCGCCGAACACCGGCTTCGGCATGAAGGTGGCTGTCTTGCCGTAGGCGTTGGCGACCTGGTGCACGACATACTTGTAGATCAGCATCTTGTCGGCGTTGCGCACCAGCGTGTCGAACTTGATGCCGAGCTCGTGCTGCGCGGCGGCGACCTCATGGTGGTGCTTTTCGACGCGCACGCCCATTTCGGCGAGCACGGTCAGCATCTCGGAACGCATGTCCTGGCAGGAATCGATCGGCGGCACCGGGAAATAGCCGCCCTTGATGCGCGGACGGTGGCCGAGATTGCCGGTCTCGTAGTCGGTGTCGTCGTTGGAGGGCAGTTCGGTCGAGTCGAGACGGAAGCCGGTGTTGTAGGGATCGGCCTTGTACTTGACGTCGTCGAACACGAAGAACTCGGCCTCAGGACCGACATAGATGGTGTCGCCGATGCCTTCCGCCTTCATGTAGGCCTCGGCCTTCTTGGCGGTGCCGCGCGGATCGCGGTTGTAAGCCTCGCCCGAAATCGGATCGAGGATGTCGCACAGGATGACCATGGTCGACTGGGCGAAGAACGGATCCATGTGGACGGTATCGGTGTCCGGCATCAGCACCATGTCGGACTCGTTGATCGCCTTCCAGCCGGCGATCGAGGAGCCGTCGAACATGACGCCGTCGGCGAACATGTCTTCCTCCACCTCGACGACATCCATCGTCACATGTTGCAGCTTGCCCCGCGGATCGGTGAAGCGCAGGTCGACGAATTTTACGTCGTTGTCCTTGATCTGCTTCATGATGTCTTTGGCTGTCGTCATGTCATTTCTTCCCTGTGTGATGACGTCCGGAAATGGATTGTAGGTTTTGGTCAGATGGCGTCGATGCCGGTCTCGCCCGTGCGGATGCGCACGACTTCCTCTATGTTGGAGACGAAGATTTTTCCATCGCCGATGCGGCCGGTCTGCGCCGCCTTGCGGATGGCCTCGATGGCGCCTTCGACAGCCTCGTCGCCGAGCACCACCTCGA